>JANQKN010000212.1 GCA_028281065.1 Flavobacteriaceae bacterium
GCCAGCGTGGATCCAAAATTCAGTGTACTCGAATATTCCTTGGACCTGCTGCACAACCCTTTGTTTACCGTTAACAAAAGACCTGCCAACACCATGCCCTTGCCTTTTGTAACTACCGATGCAGTAATCGTGAAAAGGGACTTAGAATTAGAGGCCCTTAGAACCGTTAACGATACCATCCCTACTGCCAATGAGTAAAACCATAGCTATTGCAGGAATGGGTTGGTTGGGATTGCCTTTGGCACATCGACTAAAAATCCTTGGATATACAGTTAAGGGTAGTGTAACATCGAAAGAGAAAGCTGCTGATCTAAAAAAAAACGGACTGAACGCTTTCCCCATCATGATTTCTGAAGATGGGGTTTCGGGCCAAACAAAAGAATTCCTCGAAGGCGTTAAAGACATTATTGTTATGATTCCTCCAGGGTTACGAAGGAATACAGGTTCAGATTATGTACTGAAGATGTCCCACTTTTTGTCTGAAATTGAAGCTTGCAATGTGGAAAACATTGTATTTGTAAGCAGTACTGCTGTGTATGGTGATGCCCAAGGAAAAGTAACCGAAAAAGAGCTTCCCAAACCCGAAAATGAAGCCGGACGACAATTGCTGCAAGTAGAACAACTTTTCTTTACATCCAGATGCAATACCAGTATTGTTCGGTTTGGGGGATTGTATGGAGGAAGCCGACAACCTGCCCGTTATTTGGCAGGAAGGGAAAACCTAAGCAATGGTAATGCCCCTGTTAATTTAATTCATAGGGACGACTGTATTTCCATTTTGGTAGAAATCGTAAAGCAACAGGCTTATGGGCATATATTCAATGCTGTCCATCCCAGTCATCCTTCCAAGTCTTCCTACTACATCCAAAAAGCAAAAGACCTAGGACTGGACCCTCCAACCTATATGAAAAATGAACCGGCAGCTTCTTTCAAACAAGTAGATTCTGTGCATTTAAAACAACACCTTAACTTTAGCTTTTCTGAAGTATTATAGGATTTTGTAATTATACCTATCTTTAGGAGACCAATTTTTTAAACCATCCTCATGAAACGCTATTACTTTCCATCGTTACTAGTCCTATTTTCTATTTTTTTGAGCCTTCCTTCCTTACAGGCCCAATCTTACGACGAAAGTCTTTACGATGCCCTGGAATATCGATTAATTGGTCCTTTCCGTGGAGGAAGAAGTGCAGCCGTAACTGGGGTTCCCAACAAACCCAATCTTTTCTATTTTGGAGCAACAGGAGGGGGTATTTGGAAAACCAAAGACGGTGGAAGAACTTGGGAAAACATAAGCGATGGGTACTTTGGGGGCTCCATTGGAGCTATAGAAGTATCTGAAAGTGATCCCAACGTTATCTATGTAGGTGGAGGCGAAAAAACCGTACGGGGAAATGTATCTTCCGGTTACGGGATATGGAAATCTGAAGATGCCGGAAAAACATGGACGCAAAGTGGTTTGGAAAAAGGCCGCCATATTCCCCGAATAGCTATTCATCCCAAGGATCACAACATCCTTTACGCTGCCGTTTTGGGTAATATTTACAAGGCTACCCAAGAACGCGGAGTCTACAAGAGTACCGATGGAGGGAAAACTTGGCGAAAAACCCTGTTTTCCAACGAAAATGCAGGCGCTGTGGATTTGGCTATGGACCCCAACAATCCAAGGGTTCTATATGCCTCTACTTGGAATGTGCGTAGAACACCCTATAGTCTAAGCAGTGGTGGGGAAGGTTCTGCCTTATGGAAAAGTACAGATAGCGGGGAAACCTGGAAGGAAATTTCGAAAAACAAAGGCTTCCCAACCGATACTTTGGGTATTATTGGAGTAACCGTATCTCCCGTAAATAGCGAACGTGTTTGGGCCATCGTAGAAAACAAGGATAAAGGGGGCGTATACCGAAGCGATGATGGAGGAGAAACCTGGACGCAAATAAACAGCGAGCGAAAATTAAGACAGCGTGCTTGGTATTATACCCGTATTTATGCCGATACCAAAGACGAAGATGTTGTATACGTGCTAAATGTGCGTTATCACAAAAGCACCGATGGTGGAAAAACCTACGAAACCTACAATGCACCCCACGGAGATCATCACGATCTTTGGATTGCCCCGGAAAATCCCAAACGTATGGTTATTGGAGATGATGGAGGTGCCCAAGTCACGTACGATGGCGGGGAAACATGGAGTACCTACCACAACCAACCCACGTCCCAATTCTATAGGGTTACCACAGACAATGCATTTCCCTATCGCATTTATGTAGCTCAGCAGGACAATAGTACCATCCGTATTCCCCACAGAACCGAAGGCTGGAATATCGATGAGGATGATTGGGAACGTACCGCTGGGGGTGAAAGCGCACACATTGCCATAGACCCTAAAGACAACGATATTGTGTATGGCGGAAGTTACGATGGATTCTTAACCCGCTACAACCATAAAACCAATACGGTACGAAGCATTAGTGTTTGGCCCGACAACCCCATGGGGCATGGCGCAGAGGATATGAAATACCGCTTTCAGTGGAATTTCCCCATCTTCTTCTCCCCTCACGATCCCAACAAGCTCTACACAGCCTCCAATCATTTGCACATGAGCACCAACGAAGGACAGAGTTGGGAGGTAATCAGTCCCGATTTAACCCGAAACGAGCCCTCCAAGTTAGGGCCTTCGGGAGGTCCAATCACCAAAGACAATACCTCGGTAGAATACTATTGCACCATCTTCGCCGCAGCAGAAAGCCCCATTACCCCTGGGCTGCTTTGGGTGGGTAGTGACGATGGATTAATACACGTTTCCAGGGACGGAGGTCAAAACTGGGAAAATGTAACCCCAAAGGGGATGCCCGAATGGATGATGATAAACAGTATCGAGCCCTCCCGTTTCGATGCAGGAACTTGTTATGTAGCTGGAACCAAATACAAAACAGGAGATTTTACTCCCTACCTATACAAAACCCACGACTATGGAAAAACATGGACCCGAATTACCAACGGCATTGCATCCGAACATTTTACAAGGGTACTACGGGAAGATCCTGTGAAAAAAGGATTGTTGTACGCAGGAACCGAAACCGGGATGTATGTTTCCTTTAACGATGGGGCACAATGGCAACCCTTTCAGCTTAATTTACCCATAGTCCCCATTACCGATCTTGCATTAAAAGACAATAATCTTATTGTGGCTACGCAGGGTCGAAGCGTTTGGATTATTGATGACTTAACGGTATTGCACCAATTGAGTGATGCCAAAGGAAAAGGAAATTATCTGTTTAAACCCAAAGAAACTTATCGTATGGGCGGAGGAAGCAGGGAAGGTTCACTTACTACGGGAACCAATCACCCAGCTGGTGTTATCACCTACTTCAATTTGGAAGACCCAGAAGACAAGGAAATAAAACTCAGCTTCCTCAACTCAAAAGGAGATACCCTAAAAACCTTCAGCACCAAAAGCAAAGAGGATAAATTAACGGTAGAAAAGGGAGCCAATAAATTCGCTTGGAATACCCGTGGAAAAGGAGCTGAGCGACTAAAAGGAATGATCCTTTGGTGGGCTAGCACCCAAGCACCCAAAGCGGTTCCTGGGGAATATAGGGTTGTACTTGAAGTGGATGGTGAGGCTCAATCGCAAACCTTCACCATATCTCCCGATAAAAATGCAGAAACCGATATTGCAGGAATGCAACGGCAGTTCGATTTCATAACCGACATCAACAAAACAGTGGACAAAGCCCATAAGTCCATCAAGAAAATACGGAAGATTAATGAGCAATTGGAGGCGTTTCAGAAACAATACAAAGACAACGATCAAGTAAAGGATCTTCTGGAAAAGGCAAAAGCGTTGGGCGAGCAATTTTCAGAAATTGAAAAGGAGCTCTACCAAACCAAAAACCGAAGCGGTCAGGATCCCCTTAATTTCCCTATTAAGTTGACCAACAAACTGGCGCACCTTAACAGTTTGGTAGGAATGGACGATTTCCCTCCAACCGAACAGGACATTGCAGTAAAAGACGAACTTTCAAGGCATATCTTTGTTCAGCTTGCTAAATTCGATCGACTGGTTTCCCAAGAGGTTTCCGAATTTAATGAAGCCTTTAACCAACTGAACTTAAATTATCTGTTTATTGAAGAAGATAACTAAGCTAGCTCGTATCTTTGTGGCCTTATGGAGTACAATTACATAAAATCGCTGCACCTCATTTTTGTGATTACCTGGTTTGCTGGGTTGTTTTATATCGTGCGGCTTTTTGTATATCAAATTGAGGCCTTTCACAAACCCTCCCCGGAAAAGGAAATCCTTGGCAAGCAGTTTAAGATCATGGCCAAACGCCTGTGGCTTATCATCACTTGGCCTTCCATGATATTGAGCCTCTTTTTTGCCTTTTGGTTACTCTACATACGTCCTTTTTACATAAGCGATGCTTGGATGCAGGTAAAACTAGGGTTTGTTGTATTGCTTATTGTCTACCATATAAAATGCCATGTTATCTTCAAACAGCTTCAGAGAGATGTTGTAAAGCATTCTTCCAATTTTATGCGGTTGTTCAACGAAGGTGCCACTATAATTTTGTTTGCCGTCGTTTTCCTGGTCGTCCTAAAAAATGCCGTGAACTGGATTTATGGGGTTATAGGGATTGTTCTTTTTAGCATTTTGCTCATGCTGGGCTATAAATTTTACAAGCGGATTCGGGAAAAAAATGACTCAGAATAAATTTGTAACCCGCCTTTTTAACGTTTGGTGCAATTATTGTTACCTTCAGAAGCAAATTTAACCCCATGGGATTGCTTAAATCACTACGTTTCCGAATCTTCCTTTCCATGCTGCTTTTAGTGGTAACCGCCTCTATCCTTATAGCCTTGGTAACTATTTATCAATATCGGGAAGAAGCCCAGGATTATCATAGGCAACGTTTGGAAAGAAAAGAAACAGCCATCACCAAGAATATTGAATACGTTCTAAAAAACACCACTTATCCCATAGAAACCAAAAACATCCCGCTCATTTTCAAAAACAAGATTTATGAAATCAAGGATGTGAACAACTTAGATATCTATTTTTATGATCTGGAAGGAAAATTACTGAAATCGTCCAAACCCTCTTTCTTAAAAGATACTTCGCACATCCGTTTACCCAAAGGGATTTTGGAAAATTTGAAAAACTCCGTAGACCAAAGGTATTTGGTAGAGTTTATGGAAAACAACCAAAAATACCAATCCTCCTATTCTTACATCACCGATGCATCCTATAAACCGTTGGCTATCCTTAATCTACCCTATATAGAAGACGATGATTTCATTAACAAGGAACTGAAGGAAAACCTAACCCGAATGGGAGTCGCCTATTTTATCATGCTGCTCATTGCCATTGGGGTCGCCTATTTTCTTTCTAAATACATTACAAGATCGCTGAATCATGTAAGCCAGAAAATAAACGAAACCCGCCTCAATAAACGAAACAAAAAAATTGAGTTGGAACCCAATACCACCCAAGAGATTTCCAATCTGGTTTTGGCCTACAATGGAATGATCGACGAACTGGAAAACAGTGCCGCGCAATTGGCCGCCAGCGAACGGGAAGCTGCATGGAGGGAAATGGCAAAGCAGGTAGCCCACGAAATAAAAAACCCACTTACCCCTATGCGTTTAACTGTGCAGAGTTTCTTGCGCAAATTTGATCCCAGCGACGAAAAAATAAACGAAAAACTAGCCGAATACAGCAATACCCTCATTCAGCAGATCGATACAATGAGCTCTATTGCATCGGCCTTTTCCACCTATGCCGATATGCCGGCACAGCAGGATGAAACCCTTAATATTGTTAGGATCACCAAATTGGCCATCGATATTTTTAACGAAGACTATATCTACTTTTTCTCCGAAGAGAAAGAAATCATCTCTAAGTTCGATAGGACACAACTCATTCGGGTAGTTACCAATTTGGTAAAAAACAGCATTCAGGCCATAGAACAAAAACAACCCGAAGATCCAAGGATCGATGTAACCGTAACCAAACACGAAGCTGCCACCCACATTATGGTAAAAGACAATGGTATTGGTATTTCCGAAGTGAACAAAAGCAAAGTCTTTGAACCCAAGTTTACCACCAAATCCAGTGGAATGGGTCTGGGGTTGGCCATGGTTAAAAACATTGTGGAAACTTATGGGGGAAGTATCACCCTATCCTCTACCGAAGGCGAGGGAGCCACTTTTGTGGTTTCTATACCAAAATAGCCCTTACAATTGCTCCATTTGGTTTTGAAATAGCCGCATCTTTGGCTAAATTGCACGTCCTAATTCCCCAAAAAAACTTTCCTTATGGATTACGAAAATATACTAAGCGATTATACTGAGGGTATTACCACCATTACCATTAACAGACCCTCCAAATTAAATGCCCTTAACAAAGCGACCATTAAGGAACTACACGAAGCATTTAAGGAAGCGGACAAGGACAGCGACACCCAAGTAATTATTGTTACTGGAAGTGGCGAAAAAGCTTTTGTGGCCGGTGCAGATATTAGCGAGTTTGCCGATTATTCGGTTTCGCAGGGAGAACGTCTGGCCGCCCAAGGACAAGCCCTTTTGTTCGATTTTGTAGCTCATTTAGGAACCCCTGTCATCGCAGCCGTTAATGGTTTTGCATTGGGAGGTGGATTGGAGTTGGCTATGTCTGCCCACTTTAGAATTGCCAGCGATAATGCCAAAATGGGACTTCCCGAAGTATCCCTTGGGGTAATCCCAGGCTATGGGGGAACCCAGCGATTGCCTCAATTGGTAGGAAAAGGCCGTGCTATGGAAATGATCATGACTGCAGGTATGGTGAATGCAGAAGATGCTTGTAGTTATGGGTTGGTAAACCATGTGGTTGCACAGGAAGAATTACTTCCCTTGGCAAGAAAGATTGCAGGGAAAATCATGAGAAATTCTCCTGTTGCCATTGCAGCTGCCATCAATACAGTGAATGCAGGTTTCGAAGAAGGTGAAAATGGTTTCGATACCGAAATAACCGAATTTGGAAAATGCTTTGGTACTGCCGATTTTAAAGAAGGGACACAAGCCTTTTTGGAAAAAAGAAGGCCCGACTTTCCAGGGAAATAACACCCGCAATACATTAACTTTTCAATTATTCAGCCCGCTTTCTATTGGTCGGCTTGGGGGATACCTCTATTTTCACATGTAATACTAGAAAAGAATCTATAACTATGAATAAATATTCCTCCTCATGTCTATTACCATTGTATTTTCTTCGTGTAGTGACGATCCAATCGAAACCGTTCATGAAAAAATTCCCATAAGCAATCCAAATACTATTTTATTCGAAAATTCCAATCATACCTTAATACCTCGGGCAGCACCCGATTACTTATACGATGTACATATTTTCGCTGCTTTTTCTTCCACTTCTTTCGAAAATAATGAGACCATTGTAAGCACCTTGGAATAGCATTATAGCATATTTGGATTTATTCCATATTTAATTGGAATTATTCCAAAATATTAAATATCTTTGAAGGAAATAGTCCCTTTAAAGTTTTTCATGTCCCGATCTATCAAAGGCAGAGGTGCCCAAAAAAGAGTACACAACCGTTTCTTCGAGCTTAAGCACGAAGTCTTGGACGAGTTCCTCAACTTTTGTGAGGCAGAAGGGGAAGAAGCAGACAAGAACAAAACAAAATACATAGACGTATTTCCCAAAACTTTTGTGAACAAGGTCACAAGTCCAGACATTGGTATGATGTATTCGGCCAATCCCTATCAAGGCTGTGAACATGGATGTATTTACTGCTACGCAAGGAACAGTCACGAATATTGGGGATATGGCGCCGGAGTGGATTTTGAACGGAATATCCTTATTAAAAAAAACGCTCCTACCCTTTTGGAGAAAAAAATCACAGGCAAAAACTGGATGGGCGATACCATCGTATTATCTGGGAACACAGATTGCTACCAACCTATAGAGCGCAAACTGGAAATTACCCGAAAGTGCCTGGAAGTAATGCTAAAGTGGAGAAATCCAACGGGAATCATTACTAAAAACTCTCTCATTTTGCGTGATTTGGATCTTTTGAAAGAAATGGCGCAATTCAATACCATTGGTGTAAACATCTCGATCACCTCATTATCTGAAGAAACCAGAAGGGTCCTCGAGCCTAGGACAGCCAGCATAAAAAACAGGCTGAAGACCGTTGAAATCCTTTCCAATAACAACATTCCTGTAAATGTTATGGTGGCTCCCATAATTCCTTCGTTGAATAGCCATGAAATTCTGCCCATTATTAAAAAAGTGGCTTCTTTGGGAGCTCGAAGTGTTGCCCATACCGTGGTAAGGCTAAACGGGCAAATTGCTGAAATTTTTGAAGACTGGGTGCGAAAAAAATTGCCGGACCGAGCCGATAGGATACTGCACCAGATTGCCGAATGCCACGATGGCAAACTCAACGATAGCGAATGGGGACGAAGGATCCGTGGTGAAGGCATTATCGCAAAGCAAATTGCGGATACCGTTCGTTTGGGTAGAGCCAAATACTTAAAAGGAAGGAAAATGCCCAAATTGGATAATTCGCACTACATGGATCTCAAGAACCCACAACGATCCTTGTTTTAACTAGGCTTTTCCATTCCATTCGGCATAAAAACGAGAAAGATAATCTTCCATGAAACGATGGCGCATTTCTGCCAATTCTCTACCCTTTATTGTATGCATACGATCTTTGAGCAGTAATAATTTTTCGTAAAAATGATTGATGGTGGGAGCTTCGGATTTTCTATATTCTTCCGGGGTCATATCCAGCTTGGGAGGTATGGAAGGATCATAAAGGCTTCTGTTTTTGAAGCCACCATAATTAAACGTTCTGGCAATACCAATAGCCCCCAAGGCATCCAAGCGATCGGCGTCCTGTACCACACGAAGTTCAAGGGAATCGAATGTTTTTGTTGTATTTCCCCCTTTAAAGGAAACATTTTCTATAATAGCCACCACATGGTTTATGATGGATTCTGGAGTTCCTTCCCCGCTTAAAAAATCGCTTGCTTTCTTAGGACCAAGCGTTTCATCTCCATCGTGAAATTTTGCATCAGCAATATCATGCAATAACGCTGCTAAGGCTACCACAGCCCTATCTGCTTTCTCTCCCTCTGCAATCGCCAAAGCATTGTTATACACTCTTTCTATATGAAACCAATCATGGCCGCCTTCGGCGTCTTCCAATTCCTTTTGCACAAAAGTTTTGGTCCGTTCTATGAGACGATCAATATTCAAGGGCATCTTTAATTTGGGTTTCTATGGTTTTAATCAAGGCATGATGATCTGTATGTTCTTTTAAAACTAGGGGTGCATGCACTTTCATCTTTAAATGGGTACCCAACCCCAACGGAAATTTTCCGTAGCGTATCGTTTTCCAGGAATCGTTAATGGTAATGGGAAGGATAATAGCCGATGGAATGCCTTCAAACAAAGCAAGCAACCCCTTAACCTGAAAAGGCCTTGGCCTACCATCCCTACTGCGAGTTCCTTCAGGAAAGATCACTGCTGCCCGGTTGTTGGTTTCTATGTAAGTTGCAAATTCTTCAATAGCTGCTAAAGCCTGTTTTGGGTCTCTCCTATCGATAAGTACCGAACCACCGTGTCTCAGATTATACGAGACACTAGGGATCCCCTTACCCAATTCCTTTTTGCTGATGAATTTGGGATGGTGTTTTCTTAAATACCAGATAATGGGAGGAATATCGAACATGCTCTGGTGGTTGGAAACAATAATCACTGGTTGTCCTGTAGGCACCTTATGTGGGTTATGACATGAAAAACGGGTCCCTAAAATATTCTGGCATCGCATGAGTGAAAATTGCAACGCATCTACCACTACCTTATGGGCTTGATACCCGAACAGGTTTAAAGCCAACCACTGTAAGGGATGGAAAATAACCAAAGTAAGCCCAAAAAAGACAAAGTAAATAATGGAAATAGGATAGGAAAGCAGTTTGGCCATACTTCAAAAATAAAAAAACCGCCCCATTTTATTGAGGCGGCTATTATACTTTTAATTCTATTGGCTTAACAATACTCGTCGTAAGCGCCCATTAGGTTATCGGCAATGATATCGGCCGATCTTCCTTCGATGTGATGGCGTTCCAACATATGAACCAATTCTCCATCCTTGAAAAGAGCCATGGAAGGGGAACTTGGTGGAAACGGCACCATTTGTGCACGTGCGGCATCTACAGCTTCAAAATCAACTCCTGCAAAAACCGTCACCAAATGATTTGGGGTTTTCGCATTTTGCAACGAAATTCTAGCTCCTGGACGTGCATTGGCTGCGGCACAACCACATACCGAATTTACCACTACCAAAGTAGTTCCTTCTTTGGCTAGGGCATCGGTTACGTCCTGTGCTGTGAACAATTCGGAAAAACCAATATTGGTAAGGTCTTCTCGCATGGGTTTTACCAACTCTGCTGGATACATATATATTTGTTTTAAATGTGTAACAATTAGGGTACAAAGATAACTAATTTACATGATAAGGATATTCAAGAAAAGTTAAAGGGTTGATAAAGTAAGCCTTGATTTCTTATAGCCCCTTATCCAAGCAAAAAACCGCCTCCTTGTTAAAGAGACGGAATGCAAAAGCTCATTGAAATTTAAGTACCTAGTTAGAAATCTATTCTTTTATAACCCTATGCACTTCACGACCCGTAAGAGTTTCGATCTCCACAAAGTATACTCCGCTCTTTAGGTGCGAGATATCTATGGAGTCTTGACTGATTTCATTTTCAATATTGATTAATTCCTTTCCGTGGGAAGCATAAACCTTAATGGTTTTAATGAAACTTTGTTGGGAGGATGAAATCCTAATCTCCCCTTGATTGGGATTGGGATATAAGCTAAAAAGTGCTTTTTTAAAATCCGCATTCGCCAACACGGGTGTATTTCTATACCTATAAACAATGAAAGGTTGTGTTATGTAGGACATGGTCTGAAAACCATCGTCGTCATCGAAAACCCCAACATTATAGATTGTGTAGAAATCAGGTTGGTCTGGAACATAACCAAAGGGACCCATGATGATCTCTTCGTCCATGGAGGGGATTTCACACTCCTCATCGGTGATTGTTACTTCCATAGCCAAAAAGGCATTGGAGTTTCCATCCTGTTGAAGCATACCTTCGAAGGTGTCACATATCCCAACGCCATTAAAGTTCAGGGAAGAATCGATAACAACGTAGGGTGAAATGTCGTAAGGCTCGCCATAAACCTGATACCCTTCCACACGTACCAGGTACTCGTTAAAGTCGGTGTCTAGAACATCGTATAGGTACCAATTTTTATTGAACAAATCTGGATCCACCTGGGCATTGACCAGAACAGACCACATTAAAAAGATGAATGTAATTTTTTTCATAACAATTATAGTTTTTTAGCTTTTCATTAAAGTTAACCAAATTATTAACACATTGATTTTTAATGATCTGAAAACACAAATTCCCGCTATGAACTATTAAAAACAACCCATGAAAAAATGTACATTTGCCCCTTAAATACCAAAACACAATGATTCGATGGTTCACCGCTATTTTGGGATATACGTTCTTTAGAATCCCAGGTGCGATATTGGGCTTCCTCTTGGGGAGTATCTTCGATAATATGAATGCTGGAAAAACCCGTCCACAAAGACGTCCCATCTTTGGGCAACCTAGGGAAAGGGTTACTCCTGCCGATTTCGAACTCAATCTCCTTTCATTAGCCTCCATTGTTATAAAAGCAGACGGAACCGTAAACCAAAGAGAATTGGATTATGTAAGACAGTATTTTGTACAGGCTTACGGAAAAGAACGTGCTAATGCTACTTTTAGGGTTTTTAACGACGTTATTAAAAAACGGGAGGTCTCGGCACAAAAAATCGCTTTGGTTTTTAGGCAACGTATGCGGTACGAATCCCGTTTGCAGGTAATTCACTTTCTTTTTAGCATTGCCAATGCAGATGGTCATGTTTCCCAATCCGAAGTTCAGGAAATCAACAAGATTGGAGGGTATTTGGGAATTCAGATGCGGGATTATGAAAGTATTAAAGCCATGTTCTTTCAAAATCCGGACAGTGCCTATAAAATCCTTGAAATAGAACGTACTGCTTCGGTTTCCGAAATAAAGAAAGCCTACAGGGAGATGGTAAAAAAATACCATCCCGATAAGTTACAGCATATGGACGAGGCCTATAAAAAAGGAGCTGAAGAAAAATTCAGAAAAGTCCAGGAAGCTTATGAACAACTGCAAAAGGAGAAAGGTTTTTAGGTTTTCAGTAAGGATTCCCCATTCCTAGCTACTAAGCCAGCATGAAAAAAATAGTTTTAGCAATTACCGTAGTATTTATGAGCCTGTCGGCTTTTGGGCAGGGTCATGTAAACTTAAAGGGCAATTTCGCCGCACAAGGTTATGATGTGGTTTCCTATTTTCAGGACAATCCACAAAAAGGAGATAAAAAGATCACCCACACCCACGAAGGGGTACAGTATAAGTTTGCTTCACAAGAGAACAAAGAAGCCTTTACATCCAACCCAGAAATGTACATCCCCCAGTATGGAGGGTATTGTGCCTATGCAGTAGCAGTAAAAGGGGAAAAAGTAAGTGTTAACCCTAAGACCTACTTAATTACCGATGGAAAGTTGTACCTGTTTTACAACAGTTGGGGTGTAAACACCTTGGGAAAGTGGAACGATGAAGACCCTGCCGAACTTCAAAAAGAAGCTGATAAACGCTGGATGGATATTACAAAAGCACACTAAAAACCAAGCCCCTATGTAATCGTAGGGGTTATTTTTTATCTTCATTTTTAGACAAGGCTAAAAATTAAATATATACAAATCAAAAAATATGTTTACTTTTGTCACATGTTTTCATTAGCCGAGGAAAATTATTTAAAAGCCATTTACCACCTGGAGCAAGATACCAAGGGTGGAGTAAGCACCAATTCCATTGCAGACAAGATGGACACCAAACCTTCGTCTGTAACAGATATGGTGCAGAAATTGGCAGACAAAGGAGTACTATCTTATAAAAAGTACAAGGGGACGACTCTTACCACCAAAGGGAGAAAAACTGCTGCGGGTGTGATACGCAAACACCGTTTATGGGAAGTGTTCTTGGTAGACAAGCTCAAGTTTCATTGGGATGAGGTGCATGAAATTGCTGAACAGCTGGAACACATAAAAAGTGAAGAATTGGTAAATCGCTTGGATAAGTATCTAGGGCATCCCGATTTCGATCCACATGGCGACCCCATTCCCGATAAAAATGGAAACGTAAAGAAAACCGAAAAGAAATTACTTTCCGAACTAACAAAAAAGCAAAAAGGGGTTTGCGTGGGCGTAAAAGAAACCAGCAGTGAATTCCTTCAGTACCTAGACAAAAGGAACATTACGATAGGCACCAAACTTACCGTCTTGGGAAAAGAGTTTTTTGATGGATCCATGATCATACAAGTAGGAAGGGACCAGTTTTTCATTTCTAAAAAAACAGCCGAAAATTTATACATACAAACTACTTAAAATGAAACAACTAAAACTATTCAACCTTTTAATTCTATTATGCTGCTCTTTGGCTGCTTTTGCCCAAGAAGAGACCCAAAGTGACCCCGAACTGATCACCGATCGTCCAGACGCAACCGAGTCTCCTTCCACAGTTCCAGTGGGTTTGCTGCAAATTGAAACTGGGGCTTTTTATACCTCTTTCGAAAAAGAGAATATAAAACAAGAAGTGCTGGGGTATAATACCACCTTATTGCGTTATGGAATTTTGGATAACCTCGAATTACGCTTGGGATGGAACTTCGAAGAAGGCCGCACTTCGGTAAATGGAACCCGATTGGATGATGTGCAAAGTGGGTTTTCACCATTATTGGCAGGGATGAAAGTAAATATTACCCAAGAAAATGGTTGGATTCCTACCATTGGTCTTATTGGTCATTTGTTCCTTCCTTTGAGTGCTTCTTCGGATTACCGTCCAGAAACCACTGGTGTGGATTTTAGACTTTCTTTCGACCATACCCTTTCCGAAAAATCAAGTATCGCATATAATATAGGGGCCGAATGGGGTAACGATTCGCCAGAAACTGCTTATATCTACACATTGGCCTATGGCTATGGTATTACAGATTCCTTTGGGGTCTATGCCGAAGTTTATGGGGACTTCCCTGAGGATAGCAAAGCCAATCATTTTTGGGATGCAGGACTCACCTATTTGGTTATGAACAACCTTCAATTGGATGCCACTGTAGGAACAAGTATTACCGAAGGACAGGACCTCCTGCTTTCCGTAGGGGCCAGTTACAGAATCCCTAAATAACAAGACATGAAGAAGACATTATATATTGTATTGCTAAGCCTTTTGCTACTAAACTGTAAAGGCGAAACCAAGAAAGAAGACGCTAAACTTAATGTGGCAACGACCACAACCATGATTACCGATTTGGTTAAAAACATCGGAGGCGATTTCATTGAAGTAAATGGCTTAATGGGAGCTGGGGTAGACCCTCACCTATACAAGGCCAGTGAAGGGGATGTCTCCAAACTTTACAACGCCGATATCATTTTTTACAACGGTTTGCATTTGGAAGGCAAATTGGTAGAAGTTTTCGAAAAAATGGAGAGCCCTACAAAGACTCAAATCGCCCTAGGGGAAACCTTGGATAAATCGGGGCTTATTGGTTCAGACTATTTTGCTTCCAACTACGACCCCCACGTTTGGTTCAATATTGAATACTTCAAGGAATTTGCCCGTAAGGTTACCCAAGTATTGTCCGAAAAAGATCCTGCTAATAGCGTAGAATATGTAAAAAATGAAACCAAATACCTAGCGCAACTGGATGAATTGAAAGCAGCTGTTGACGCTAAGGTCAATTCCCTTCCCAAAGAGAAACGTATCTTGGTAACGGCCCACGATGCCTTTAATTATTTTGGGGATGCCTACGATTTTGAAGTAGTAGGTCTTCAAGGCCTCTCTACTGCCACAGAAGCTGGGGTACAGGACGTGCAGCGACTTTCCGATTTTATTATCGAAAAGCAGGTAAAAGCCATCTTTGTGGAAAGCTCGGTACCGAGAAAAACAATAGAAGCCCTTCAAGAAGCTGTAAAGTCGAAAGGGTTCGATGTAACGATAGGAGGGTCGCTTTACAGTGATGCTTTGGGAGATCCCGGCACAGTTGAAGGTACCTATATAGGAATGTTTCGATACAATGTAAACACCATTGTCGACGAACTAAAATAATATGGAAAAAATAGCCGTACAAGTAGACGACCTTACCGTGGCTTACAATTATAAGCCCGTACTCTGGGATATCGACCTGTTTATCCCAGAAGGCGTCCTTATGGCTATTGTAGGTCCCAATGGCGCTGGAAAATCCACGCTTATAAAATCCATTCTGGGCATTATAGACCCTATTGCTGGTAGTGTTTCCATATATGGAAAACCCTATGAAAAACAACGCAAACTGGTAGCGTATGTTCCCCAAAAAGGAAGTGTGGATTGGGACTTCCCTACCACAGCCCTGGATGTAGTTATGATGGGAACCTACGGAAGCTTGGGCTGGATTAAACGACCTGGTTCCAAAGAGAAAAAAGCAGCTTTGGAAGCTTTGGAAAAAGTAGGGATGCTTTCCTTTAAAAATAGACAGATCAGTCAGCTGAGTGGTGGACAACAGCAACGGGTGTTTTTAGCTCGGGCATTGGTCCAGGATGCCTCTATTTACTTTATGGATGAACCTTTTCAGGGAGTGGACGCCACTACGGAAATTGCTATTATAAACATCTTGAAAGAACTCCGAAAGGCAGGCAAAACAGTAATTGTAGTGCATCATGACCTACAAACCGTGCCCGAATATTTTGATTGGGTAACCTTCCTGAATGTAAAAAAGATTGCCACGGGACCCGTAAAAGACATCTTTAACGATGACAACCTAACCAAAACCTACGGTATCAACTACAAGGTAAGTGTACAACAGTAATGAATGTAGAAAGCACCATAGAGTTATTTGTAGCCATTCACTTATTCACAATAGGTCTTTCTCACTTTGTACAACCAAAAATTTGGGCCGATTTCTTTTCCTTGCTTAGTTCCAAAGGGTATTCTGGGGTTATAATCAATGCCTTGATTGCCTTAGCTATGGGATCGATCATTGTTTCGTTTTATCCTATTTGGACTTGGCCCAAAGTATTGATTACCCTTTATGGATTTTCACAAATTATAAAGGCATTTATCTATTTAACCTTCCCTTCTGTAGGGTTAAAAAGCATGAAGCGGGTCACCTGCAAAAATGCCCATTCATTTCGTTGGGCCGGTTTGGCACTATCCTGTTTTGCAGGAACCATTTTTCTTAATCTAATAATTACACCATAGACCTACTGGAATACATAGAGCTTGTCTTTACAGACTACACCCTACGCACCATTACCTTGGGGACGGCCATTTTGGGAGCTATCTGTGGAATGCTGGGTAGCTTTGCTGTACTTCGCAAACAAAGTCTATTAGGAGATGCTATTTCCCATGCTGCATTACCAGGGATTGCTCTGGCCTTTTTAATAACAGGAGCCAAAGACACCAACATATTGCTTTTGGGTGCACTGGTAAGTGGTCTTATTGGGACGTTCTGGATACGGGGTATGATTACCAAAACCCATCTTAAAACCGATACCGCTTTGGGGCTTATCCTTTCACTATTTTTCGGTTTTGGAATGCTATTGCTCACCTTTATTCAAAAACAACCCAATGCCAATCAAGCTGGTTTGGACAAGTATCTTTTTGGGCAGGCAGCCACATTGGTGGAAAAAGATGTTTGGCTCATGGCTACAGTAACAGGTATCTGCCTCATCGTGCTATTGCTTTTTTGGAAAGAATTCAAAATCATGCTTTTCGATGCTGACTTCACAAAAACCTTGGGATTCAACATTCGGTTTATTGATATCCTTATTACCTTTTTCATCGTGTTGGCCATAGTTCTAGGGCTTCAAACCGTAGGTGTGGTGCTTATGAGTGCTATGTTATTGGCTCCCGCTGCTGCTGCCCGACAATGGACCAACAGATTGAGTGTCATGATATTTTTAGCCGCTATCTTCGGGGCATTTTCGGGAGTTATGGGAACTGCTATTAGTGCTACCCAAAACAACCTGTCCACGGGACCCGTAATTGTATTGGTAGCCGCCGTATTTGTTATCGTATCCTTTATTTTTCCCCCTGGCAGGGGTATCCTGTTTCGTCAGTTACGATTCCGAAAAAACCGTAGGGACCTTAAACTACAAAAAACCCTTCAGTTCATGCATAGCATTGCCGTTACCCACGAAAATATAGAGCACCCCCACTCTATCATGATCTTGAACAACTTCCAAGGGTTTACCAAGAAAACCCTTCAAAAACTGGAAGAAAAAGACTGGATTACCTTATCAGGGCAACAATGGGCCCTTACGCAAAAGGGATTCCACAGTGCGGAGAATTTGTACAACCAACAATTGAGCGATGACAGCACCGCAGATTGAAATACAACTCATAGCAGTGGTTGTAGCCATTGCCTGTGCCATTCCCGGGGTATTTCTGGTATTGCGGAAAATGGCCTTAATAAGCGATGCCATAAGTCATTCCATTTTACCAGGAATCGTATTGGGGT
Organism: Flavobacteriaceae bacterium; assembly: GCA_028281065.1. Classification (GTDB taxonomy): domain Bacteria; phylum Bacteroidota; class Bacteroidia; order Flavobacteriales; family Flavobacteriaceae; genus Aureisphaera. The sequence continues at coordinate 17,649 of JANQKN010000212.1, forward strand.
TCTTTCTTACGCACGACCTTAATTCCCCTTGGCTCATCCTTATGGCAGCCGTTACCGGAGTGATTACGGTGGTTTTGGTCGAAGCCATTCAGAAAACGGGTTTGGTAAAAGAAGATACGGCCATTGGTTTGGTCTTTCCAGCGCTCTTCAGTATTGGCGTAATCCTTATCGCTAAAAATGCTAACGATGTACATTTGGATGTAGATGCAGTCTTATTGGGGGAACTGGCTTTTGCCCCTTTTGATCGATTATTGCTTTTTGGTGCCGATTTGGGACCAAAATCCCTGTGGGTTATGGGAATCATTCTACTCTGTACTCTTGTATTGCTTTTTCTGTTTTTTAAAGAACTAAAAGTAAGCACTTTCGACGCGGGCTTATCCTCTGCCCTTGGCATCTCCCCTATTGTAATGCATTACGGTCTTATGTCGGTCTCTTCCATTACCGTAGTGGGTGCCTTTGATGCCGTAGGAGCCATTTTGGTAGTTGCCCTAATGATAGCCCCAGCAGCCACTGCCTATTTATTAACAAGCGACTTAAAGAAAATGATTGGCCTTTCCATTGGTTTTGGGGTCGCCTCAGCTCTCTTGGGATATTGGACTGCTCATCTCTTGGATGCTTCCATTTCTGGAGCCATGACCACAGTACTGGGATTGGTATTTCTGGGTGTATATCTCTTTGCTCCGCGAAAAGGGCTTATCTCGGTATTGTATAGGCAACGGCAACAAAGAACCGAGGTTTCTTTGCTTACCTTCCTCCTTCACCTCAACAACCATGAAGATAGCAACGAAAGACACATAAATCACCTAAACGAGCATATTAATTGGCAAAAGGTGCGTTCTAAAACGGTCTTGGACCTAGCCTTAAAGAATAATATGATTTCTATTGAAGATGATATCGTTTCCCTCACTTCCAAAGGAAAAGAGTTCACAGAGTTAGCCCTGGAATACATCATCACCAATAAGGATGAAAAGATAGAACCCATGAAGGACGACTTCTTCCTGTTTAGGGGTTAATTGAAAAATTGGCACGGTTTTTTCCTTTACCTTTATGATTTCAAGCTTTTTATGATGAAAAAGTACACCTACTTATTATTATTTTTAATTCCTTCATTACTAATGGCACAGGAAAAGGAAGATACTACCAAGACTTCACAAATAGGGGTTACCGTAGAAAAAGGGAAAACTGTTACGATAAACGATGTTTCTATAAAATTCGTTCAAGTACTGGAGGACTCGCGTTGCCCAAAATATGTCGATTGTTTTTGGCCGGGACAGGCCAAGATAGAAGTGATGGTAACCGAAAAAGGAAAAGATCCTGTTACCCAAGAGATCACTTTAGGGGCTACGCCTTCCGCATCTAAAAACACTACTTTTTATAAAAAGGACAATACCCTAGTAGAACTTTTGGCTTTAAACCCTTACCCAGAAGATGGCAAGGAAATGGGGACTTATACATTATTGATTTCTAAAGGGGCTCACTAGTGGCACCCACAATCTTTGTTACCACATTTCGTTTTTTCACCATCTAGGGTTCCTAACGATTTTTGACGGGTCTCGAAAATGGGGTTCCAAACAAACTTTTTGAGTAAAAAGCCCGCTGCCAAACAAAATGTAATGATTACCAGTACGGTTTGCATACTTTAAAGATAATTAATTTAATAGTTGGTAAGCTATCAATGCCGCTACATAAGCAATAACTGTCATCGCTCCCAACTGCCACATGGGCCATTTCCAACTGTTGGTTTCCCTACGAACAACCGCCAATGTGCTCATGCATTGCATGGCAAAAGCATAGAACAACAATAAGGACATTCCGCTGGCCAAATTAAACCTAGGCCCTCCAGTTTCAGGGTTTACTTCAGCTGCCATTCGGTTTTTTATGGTCTCTTCTTCCTCACTCCCTACACTGTAAATGGTGGCAAGGGTTCCTACGAATACTTCCCTGGCTGCAAAAGAGCTTATAATGGCTATCCCGATCTTCCAATCGTATCCCAAAGGCGCCACGGCAGGTTCTATGGCCTTCCCCATGATCCCTATATAAGATTTCTCCAGTTTAAAGGAAGCGATCTCGGTTTCTATTTCTTCTTCAGAAAGGGATTTCCCAATGGTTTCCTGTCGTACAATCTCTTCTGCCTTATTAAAGTCGCCAGGACCATAAGAAGCTAACACCCAAAGCACAATTGAAATGGCTAAAATTATTTTTCCTGCCCCCAAGACAAAAGACTTTGTCTTTTCTACCACGGTTATCAATACATTCTTTGGCATTGGCACCTTATAATTAGGCATTTCTATTACGAAAAAGCTTCGGCTTTTTATTTTCAAAATTTTATCCAAGATGTAAGCAGAAAAAATAGCTGCTCCAAATCCTAACAGATATAAAAACATAAGGGTAATTCCCTGAAGGCTAAAAATACCCAACACCCGCTCTTCGGGGATGACCAAGGATATAATAATGATATAGACCGGCAGGCGTGCCGAACAGGTTGTAAAGGGCGTTACCAAAATGGTAATGAGTCGTTCTTTCCAATTTTCGATATTACGGGTCGCCATTACAGCTGGGATGGCACAAGCCGTTCCCGATACCAAAGGAACCACACTCTTTCCACTTAAACCAAACCTACGCATGCTCCGATCCATTAGGAATACCACACGGCTCATATAACCACTTTCTTCCAAAACCGAAATGAAAAGGAACAAAAAGGCAATCTGTGGAATAAATATCACAATCCCTCCCAAACCAGCAATGATTCCTTCTGCTATGAGATTGGTAAAGTCCCCCTGCGGTAAAGTGTTCTTAATCCACTCACTCAAGGATGTGAAAGAGGATTCGATAAATTCCATAGGATACCCACTCCAATCGAATATAGCTTGGAAAATAAGCAGTAAAATGCTGAAGAAAATGACATATCCCCACACTCTATGGGTAAGTACACGATCCAACCGACTCCTAAAATCCTTTGCATTCGCCTTATCTATCACTAATGACTCCTTAAGGGTATCATTGATGAATTGATATCTCTTAACGGTCTCTTTCTGCTGAAGTCTTTTTAGGTTGTTTTTGGATTCGGTTTGAAAGGATCCGACACTCTTCATTTCGTTCCTATCCAGTTTACCGAAGTTTACATCTTGGGTAATAACCAGCCAGAGCTTGTATAAATCTTGATTTGGGAAAGCCTTTCGAAGCCGATCGAAATATTCTGGGGCAATAACCGAAGCATCCACACAAGGTTGAGTGGATAACTGCTTGTAGTTAGAAATTAAGTCTTTTAGCCGATCGAAACCCGTGTTTTTTCGGGAACTGATTAAAGCAATCTTGGTTTCCAGTTGCTGTTCCAGTTTTTCAACATCCAACGAAATCGCTTTACGTTGCATCCTATCTGCCATATTTATGGCCAAAATGGTAGGGATTCCCAAATCTTTTATTTGGGTAAAAAGCAGCAGGTTCCGTTTTAGGTTTTCGATATCGCAAACCACCACGGCAACATCGGGATAGTCCTTATCGTTTTTATTGAGGAGAAGCTCGATAACCACGTTCTCATCTAAGGAAGAAGCATTGAGGCTGTAAGTTCCTGGCAAATCCAGGATATGGGCTTTTACCCCTCTTTCCAGTTTACAGATCCCTTCCTTTTTTTCGACTGTAATCCCGGGATAATTTCCCACTTTCTGATTAAGGCCTGTAAGTCTGTTAAAAACGGACGTTTTCCCCGTATTGGGATTACCTATAAGTGCAACATTAAGCTGTTTTGCCATAGTTAGGAAATCATTTCAATTTCAATCTGCGCAGCAGTATCTTTTCTAATGGCCAAATGACTCCCGTTGATGTTAAGGTATAGTGGATCGCGAAAAGGGGCTGTTTGTACCAAGGAGACCTCGTTTCCGGGAAGGCAACCCATTTCCAATAGCTTTAAGGGGATTAAATCAATAGAAAATTCCTTGATAATGGCACGTTCTCCCTTTTTAAGTTGGGCAATGGTGGGCATGTTCTTATTTAGACTGAATTTAAACAATGCAAATGTAATGGAAAATTGTGGAACGGGAAAAGGTTTTTATACGATTCCCTTCGGTGGTTATCTACTCTTCCTTAAGTATTTCAATATCTTCCAAAAGACGTTTTATTTCTTCGGGATCGGTTCCGTCGTAAAGGCCGCGGATTCGGTTTTGGGGATCTACCAACACAAAATTCTCGGTATGGATCATTCCGTAGGTTTCAACCTCTGGGATATCCTTTACTACCAAATAGGACTTTCGGGCCAAGTCGTATATCTGTTTTTTGTCTCCCGTAACTAAGTTCCATTTACGGTCGTCCACCCCTTTTTCCTCTGCGTATCTTTTTAGCTGCGCAACCGTATCTATCTCTGGGGTAACGGTGTGCGAAAGCAAAAGCACTTCAGTATCCTCCTGTAGTTCCTTTTGAATCTGCAACATATGGTCGGTCATGATGGGGCAAATGGTTTGGCAAGTGGTAAAGAAAAAATCGGCTACATAGATTTTGCCTTCATAATCTTTCTGGGTAATTTCCTTTCCATTTTGGTTGGTCAAGGCAAAGTCCGAAATGGTGTGGTATTTCTTTACATGCTGAAGGGTAGTGTCTACCAACTCGGGGTCGAAATCGGCAGGTTGGTAAACCTTTAATTTGGGAACGGGCTTAAGCGCAGTGTAAATCCCAAATATGATGATGACCGAAAGTACCCCAAGTACAAGGGCAAAAGGTTTATACTTGGCAAAGAAACGAAGCATTAGGAGTAAATTTTATGCAAAATTACCACCTAAAAAAGGAATGATACACCTTGAAGCGTTAAAAGTTTTCTAATGCAAGTGAACTAGGAATTCATTAATTTTTTTAACCGCCCAGTTTCAGTTACTTTTGTCGTTCAATTTTTGAGACTTGACAATATGGAAATTGTTATAAAGATATCCCAGTTCCTGCTGAGCCTTTCCTTGCTCATTGTATTGCATGAATTTGGGCACTACCTACCAGCTAGGGCTTTTAAGACAAGGGTAGAAAAGTTCTTCCTTTTCTTCGATATAAAATACGCGCTTTTCAGAAAAAAGATAGGCGAAACCGTTTACGGTATAGGATGGCTTCCTTTGGGGGGATATGTAAAGATCTCCGGGATGATCGATGAGAGCATGGACAAGGAACAGATGGCAGAACCCCCTAAACCTTGGGAGTTTAGAAGCAAGAAAGCTTGGCAGCGGCTCATTATTATGTTAGGTGGGGTTACGGTAAACTTTATCCTTGCCTATTTAATCTATTCGTTCTCGTTTGCTTATTATGGAGAAACGGTGATCCCATCGGAAAGTGTTAAGGACGGATACTATATCTCCCATCCCGTATTAAGGGATGCTGGATTACAGCATGGCGATGACATTGTCGCTATAGACAACGAGGGCTTTTCCAATTACACCAAATTAAGAAAGGCTTTAATTGTTGGTGATGAAATTCAAATAACCCGTAATGGCCAAGAAAAAACGATACAACTCCCTAAGGATTTTCTAGGGAAACTGTCTACTGGTACCAAAGTGGGGCTTTTAGGGCCAAGATTTCCATTTATGGTAGGTGAAGTACCTGACACCTCTGTAAATGCTGGCGGAAGGTTTAAGGTAGGTGATGTATTCCTAAAAGTAAACGGAAAAGAACTGAAATTTTACGATCAGTACTCCCCTGAGTTGGAAAATTACAAAGGGCAAACCATAGCTACTACCATACTTAGGGATGGAAAAACTATGAATGTAGATGCGCAAGTAAGTGAAGAAGGGAAATTTGAAATTGTTCCAGGCGAAAGTATGAAGCGATTTGCTGATCTAGGATATTTTAATATTGAACATATAGACTATGGCTTTTTTGAAAGTTTTGGTGTAGGAGCTGTACGCTTTAAAGAGGAAATCGTAGGCTATTGGAAACAACTTCAAAAAATATTTACCCCTAGTACAGGAGCCTATAAAGGTGTAGGTGGATTTAAAGCTATTTTCGATATTTTCCCTAGCACATGGAGCTGGGAAGCATTCTGGAGTTTAACCGCCTTCCTATCTATTATGTTAGGTGTCTTAAATCTCTTGCCTATCCCTGCTTTGGACGGGGGACATGTTATGTTCCTGCTTTGGGAAATGGTAACGGGACGTAAGCCTGGGGACAAATTTATGGAATACGCCCAGGTCGTTGGTTTCTTTTTACTGATTGCTTTATTGCTCTTTGCAAATGGGAACGATATTTATCGGGCGATAACGAATTAAAAAAATATAAATTTCTTTTTTGCGGCAGATAAAAATTAATTTATATTTGCATCCGCTTAAAAGGAATTACACCTTCCTCCATAGCTCAGTTGGTTAGAGCACCTGACTGTTAATCAGGGTGTCCTTGGTTCGAGTCCAAGTGGAGGAGCATCTAAATAAAAACGTCACCTATGGGTGGCGTTTTTGTTTTGACCCCATTTGGCGAGAAGTTTACCCTGCACTCGATGCGGGGAGTCCAAGTGGAGGAGCAAAGCGAAACCAAAGCCATTCACGAAAGTGAGTGGCTTTTTTCGTTAGAAAAACTTGGACGAGAAGTTTATCCTCCCGGAGGTCGCAAAGCGAACGAAGAAGGAATTCCAAGCGATGCACTGAGCGCAGTCGAAGTGTGGAAGAACTTCATTCAAATCCAGTCTTTCGACTGGATTTTTTTATTTAACAGGTTTATTTACCCCCATTCTTTTTTCGGCTAACCAGAATCACTCCCAACTTTGCTTTTGTACCAAATCTTGGAATCGCCTCAGAAGGTTGAATTACTTCTATGTTTTCAACTTGAAAAGGATCCAATGATTTTAAGACATCCTCTATTCGATCTGGCGGAATAAGCATATCGTCCAAATACAAAAGCATTCCTTTTTGATACCCGATTATATAAATCCTACTCGTTCCTTCCCCTATTGGGTAGACCGTATTCTCTTTGTCAATAGTCGTTACAGAGTCCTCTTCAACCCTTTCCGCTCCTTGCGAACCTAAACGCACAATCCCGTCATTTGTAACTATATGTATGGCATTAGGGTTATTATTAATTGTTTGAACAGACCCATCTTCCAAAATAGCATATATCTTCTTTGCATCTTTCGAGATGTTTACCTCTTGGGCTTTCAGCCCTTGGAAAATGAAAACGACTAAAATGAAAACACAAAAGGTCCCCTTCATTGATTTTGAATACATTTTTTTCATATCATTATTTTTTAGAGTTCGTGATTTCTTCCGTTTGCAACCATACTTTAATAGTCTCTACAAATTGTTTTGAAAGCTTCATTGCCCCAAAAACATGCTCATCCATCCGTTTCCCTTCATGCCGTAAGAAAAAATGGTCTTCGTCTGCCAAGACTACCATTTTATAACGGGTATTTCCAGCACGTTTTAGGGCTTCGTATACAGGTGAAAAGTTGAGATGTACCGAAGTCTGTTCGTCCTCCCCTCCAAATATGGCCAAATAAGGCACTTGTATTTTCTCTATGTGGTGGGCATTATCGTTGGTATAGAAATATTGATGCCAACGGGTTTTAAAACCCCCTAAAATCTGATCTATAAACTCTTTGTTAATTCGTTCGTCGTCCTCGGGAAGACCATGGGCTAGAAGAAACTCTTTCCCAATTTCATAATAAGTAGCTTGATCTTGATAACCGTTTTTAATGAATTCTATATAACGATCCCATACAGAGGCAAGCTTTGCACTTATTTCTGACGTAATCCCCGACCGCTGCTGAATCATTCTACGCTGTTCCAACTCGATTTCCTTTCCCGAAACCCCAGATGGCCCAAAGACAATCACCCAATTTACACGTTGGTTCTTTGCTGCGATCATAGATGCGATAATGGACCCCTCACTATGCCCAATTAGTCCCATACGGGTAGTATCCACTGCTTTATGCTTCTCTAGAAAATTGAAAGCCAACTGGACATCGTTTGCCAAATCAAGGGTCGTATAATTGTCTTCAGATAAAAAATTACCCGAAGATTTTCCATACCCACGTTTATCCATTCTTAGGACAATCATTCCTTCAGCAACCAAAACATCGGCCAATTGTTTAAAAATAGGATTGCCAGAAATGGTTTCGTCGCGGGTATGCGGACCACTCCCCCAAATAAGAATTGCCGCAGGATATTTCCCTGGGGTGCTGGGATACATAATATCCCCAGCCAATTGTAGGCTATCGTTAGCTTTTAAAGTAAATTCTTCTGTAATTGTATTCTGTCCTACAGCAGGAATACTTAGCATTAAAAGCAAGAAAAATAAATTAAATTTGTTTATGGAATAATTGCTCATATCTTACATTTTTACATCTCAAAACTAGGTGGCAATACATTCCGTATACAAGTAAAAGGAATCCTTTAATTCTCCTTTTTTTATTCTGAAGCACTAAAAACAGAAAAAAGTGAAGCTTACGAATCATATCGAATTCCAAGAATCTACAGACGAACTGATTGTTACAAATAAGGGGAATCGAACCACCATCAAGTTGGAAAATCAACTTTCCAGGATGTTGGTTTTGTTAGTGGAACACAAAGAGGAAGTAGTAAAAAAGGAAGCTTTTATTGAAACCATTTGGGATGGTAATTCGTTTACTGGAGAGCAGGCATTAACCAAAAACATATACAAGCTCCGTGAATTAATAAAGCAATACCAGCTTACCGACTCCCTTACCATAGAAACCGTTCCCAAAAAGGGATATCGATTGCTTATACATTCTCCTAAAAAGAAAATCAACAAATGGGTAATTGGTATTCCCATCTTAATTCTTTTAGGTGTTTTAGCTACCTTCTTTATGAGTCGGGATAGTTCCCCAAAAAAAGATCCGATGCAAGAGGTTCAAGTAATCGATCTTAATGATCATTCTAAAGATACTGTCATCTTTTTAGAACCTGATTCTAATAAAGTAAGGGTGTATAGAACAAGCCCTTCAGACACGACCTTTACCAATTTGGATAGTTTGAAGTAAGTCTAAAAAAACCAATAATTTAGCCACAAACCCCTATAAATCCTGCAAATGACAGATAGGTGACATTTAAATGGCGTATTAAAAACCAAGGGTAGCTCTTAGATTTGCATCATCAAAAATCGTGAAATGAAACGACCAACGCTTAAAGAGAATTTATTATACCAGCGAAAGCTAAAGGGCTACACACAGGACGAATTGGCCGAGAGAACTACCGTCGGGTTACGTACCATACAGCGAATCGAAAAGGGGGAGGTCCAACCACACCTGCAAACAATCAAATTACTGGCGGTAGGGTTGGAAATTGAAGTGGAAGACCTCATTGTATTGGATGATCCTAAAGAAGAACCCATCAGTCGAAAATGGATGCTTTTGCTACATGCTTCTCCATTCTTTGGATTCATTATTCCTTTGGCCAACATTCTTTTCCCAATGTTTGTTTGGATGAATAAAGCAGACGACAGCAAAGTGTATGATTCGCACGGAAGGGCCGTAATCAATTTTCACTCTACCATTAGCTTGTTTTTTGTGCTTTCGTTATTACTGTACTTTATCATTCCGGGCTATAATTATTTTATCACCGGCGCTGTCCTTCTTTTAGGAATAATCTTTACTATACGAAATACCATGACAGCCTTAGGTTCTGGTAGATGTAACTATCCATTTTCAATTCCTTTTCTGAAACAGAAAGCTTAGGAAAAATCAAAATTTAAAACGCTTTACAATGTTAGGATTACTAGTAATACTATTAATCTCATGGGGACTTTTGTTCCTATTTGAGAAAAAAAACCTTGGAGCCTTAGGAATTGTTCCTACTCCCAGACACCTCGCTCAGTTATTGGTGGGTTTTGCAATTATTGTTGTCATCTGCTCGGTACTGGTTTATATTGAAACCTTATTAAAAGCAGTGCAATGGGAGTTTAAAGGATTTCGACCAAAGATCTTTTTCAAGGCGCTTATCTACCATACAAAGTCGGCATTAACAGAAGATCTTGTCTTTAGGGGAGTCTTACTGTATATTCTAATTCGAAGATTGGGTTACCTATGGGCTATTCTTCTTTCCGCTTTATGTTTTGGTGTCTATCATGTGTTTTCCTATGGAATTACAGCAGAACGATGGATTCTTATAGGGTATGTGGTTTTAATTACTGGGTTTACCGGATACGTATGGGCTTATGCTTTCTACAAAACCAAATCCATATACATAGGCCTGGGGTTGCATATAGGATATAACATACTCATGTCGTGTTTTTACGAATCGCAACCTTATGGAGAACTCCTTTTTGGGGAATTAGCCAAAACAGATCTCTCGGAACCTTACGAAATGTACTATACTTTTTTTAGGGGACTATTCCCTTCCATAATGACACTGTTAAGTTTAAAATTGCTGAACAGATCGAGATTAATAGTACCGAAAAACAATAAACATGGCTCGGATAGTAGTCCAATAAGTGAAGTGGTAAAATGAAAAGTTAGTTCAAGCTCCTGTATTCACTGGGGCTCATCCCAGTTTTTACCTTAAATATTTTAGAAAAATGCTGGGAATATTCGAAGCCCAAAGCAAAAGCTATTTCACTTACCGATTCGGTAGATCTCAACAAACGGTTTTTGGCTTTATTGATCAAAAAGTCATCAATAAAGGTGAATTTTTTCATTTTTAATAGTAATGAAGTCTTTGAAAATTACATAATTTTCTTTTTAAGATATTGATTTTAAATGTGTTAAATATTTTAAAATGAAGATAGACCTCGTAAGAAATCCATATTTATTTCTGGTAAAAATACTGCTAGGCATACTTTTACATTTGTTAGACAAAACTCGATACCTCTAGAATTGAAAGTGTTATCTGTAGTGGTGAAAATACAATAGAGTATCTAACTACGGTTTAGAAATATATTAAGAAACGGTGAGTAATTTTTTCATTCATTAGGTTAAATTTAGTTAGCTCGAATTTCCCGGTTAAGAACATCCCATAACCGGGTTTTTCTTTTACCGCGTTTACCATGATTTCCGAGTTGATGAAATTGGAGGATTAGTCAGAAAGCCCCTTTCAAGCAATACCAAATGGCGTGCCCATGCTTTCGCTATGCAGAACCATTGAAAATGATTTAGGGGACATGATGGGTGAAAAAGAGTTACCGCTTGCCATTGTTGCTAAAAATGGAAAATCTATACAAGGTTTGGAAAAATATATACACTGATGGAGTGAATGCCTGTTAGTTTTAACTAGTACAAGAATAGGTAGCATTTAGACCTCACTATATTAAAGCTTTAGCGATTTGAAAATGTTGCAAAAATAAGACCCCCTACATAAACTGGGATGGTTCGACCCTGTCAGCAGAGAGGCAGGCCCAAGAAGGCTCATCAAAATCAATCAAATGACGGAAAATGAAAAATATATGATTCGATGTAAGGGCAATAGGGAAAACCCTCCGCTATTTGCTTTAGTCAAATCATTGACAAAATCGGAGAAACGTCATTTTCGCCTGTATGCTGGGCGTATAAGAAAGAATGAAGATGCTAACTATATGCGCTTGTTTGATTTACTGGAGAAGCAACCGCATTATAATGAAAGTGAAATACTTAAAGAAGGAATCGTTAAGAAGTCTCAACTGCCTAATCTCAAAGCGCATTTATATCATCAGATACTGGTAAGCCTTAGACTAAATCCATCCTACAGGGATGTTCGGGTGGAATTGAGAGAGCAATTGGATTTCGCCTATATCCTTTACCATAAGGGTTTCTATAAACAAAGTCTAAAGATTTTTGATAAGGCAAAGAAGAAAGCGCTTCGTTTTGAGGAAAAAATCGTCGCCTACGAAATAATAGAAAGTGAAAAAATAATTGAAGCTCAGTACATCACGCGAAGCCCTATAAATCGTGAAGATGTACTAAGCGTGGAAGCGAAAACAGTGAGTAGGTTGAACATAATTGCAAGTAAATTGTCGAATCTTTCGCTACAGTTATATGGTCTTATATTGAGGAAGGGATATATTAAAAGCAAGGAAGAGCTTGATCAGGTTAAAGAGTATTTTCACAATCGACTTCCGAAATTTCATTTTTCTGAATTGGGCTTTAGGGAAAAGTTTTGGTTATATAGAGCCCATATTTGGTATAACCATCTAAAGCAAGACTTTGTCTTATCTTACAAATACTCACTACAAACTATCAACTTGTTTCATGAACGAGAAGATTTAATCCAGATCAACCCCGTATTCTTTCTAAAAGCATATCACTACCTGTTGCAAAGTCTGTTTTTCATGAACGAGCATTCCAGATTTGAACAGTTGCTTTCCCAGTTTGAACGTACGATTTCTGCGCCGACATTTCCTCGAAATAAGAACTTAGATTCCCTCATTTTTCTTCATCTGTACAGTAATAAAATAAACAATTTTTTAATGCATGGACGGTTTGCCGAAGGCGTTCAATTGGCTGATATGATAGAAAAACGAATAGATCAAAAAATGCATGTCTTGGACGAACATCATGTGGTAGTATTCCTATATAAGATAGCCTGTCTCTATTTTGGTGCCGGAAATTTCACTAGATGTATTGATTGCCTTAAAAGGATAATCGATTCGAAGACGCTAAAAGTACGTAAAGATATCATGTCATTTTCGAGAGTTCTAAGCTTGATTGCCCATTATGAGGCAGGGCTAGACTATCATCTGGAATCCCAACTAAGATCTGCGTATCGATATTTAGAAAAAATGGATGACCTTTATGGGGTTCAGGAGAAAATACTCCTATTTCTAAAACGTATTGGGGATGTTTTCCCACATGATATTAAAAGTGCCTTCAAACAACTTTTGGACGAACTGAGGGTTTATGAAAATGACCCGTACGAAAAACGAGCATTCCTATATTTGGATATTATCTCTTGGTTGGAAAGTAAGATTCAAAATAGACCTGTTGCCGAAATAGTTCTAGAAAAATTTAAGAGCGCCAAGGTATAAGAACTTTCCTTTTGCTTCTGCCTGGGATTAGGTATGGAGTCTCCTAAAACAGTTTTGCAATAATTACTGTTAAAAATGAAATTACCATTGTTCGTTATAAAATAGGGTTTTTTGTTAGACTAAGTATTAAAAAAGGCAGTTTCAATTTCTCAAAACTGCCTTCTTCTGTGGATGATTCGGAACTGTTTATAGTATCCCTCCCAGTCATGATTGACTATGATACTTAAATAGTTCAGGAGCATCTATTTACAATAATACAAACCCTAATGGAATTTCTATTCTTTTATAAGGCTGTACGTTCCAAACTGATTGTCGTTAAACCATACTTTCATTACATACATTCCCGTCTGTAAGTTAGAGATATCCAGTTGTCCCCTAGTATCTCCTATGGTAACTGTTTTCACTTCTTGACCCAGAAGATTAAAGAGGGTAACATTTGCAATCTCTTGCATGGCTTCAAAGTGAACCATGTCACTTCCTGGATTTGGGTAGAATTGAAAACCTAAGGCCTGCTCATCCTCAATACCCAAAGTGGTGGTTTCAAACTCAATATCCATCATCATATCGTGATATGGCCATTGAAATGGTTCACAGTTTATGAAATAATCCCAGCCGTCTGTACAAAATGGCCAGCCGCCACCTACATTTAACCAGGCTGTTCTATTGTCCTGCTCGTCAATCGCAGATCTCCATTGCCATATCCCAGAGCTATCGTGAGGCGCAACAAGGTATACACTCAGCCAATAGTGGCCTCCCCCATTAAGCACAAAAGGCTCTGTTGGATATAGGAAAAAGCTGCTATCGCCATCAGGGTCAACATCTTCACCTACAAAAGTTTCCTGATACAGTAGTTCCCCCGGCAGATCATTTTCATTACTCCAAATTTCCAGATATACTTCATTTTCTGGGAAACGACCAATAACATCGGGAGTATCGGCATGTCCAAAGATGAATACTTCACAAATAGAGACCGTCTCAGAACCTGGGGCCACAAAATCGTCGGCAACCTGGGCCGAAAACTCCGGGACAACTGTTGTAAAATGATGAGAGGTGATTCTTGCAGGATAACCCGCACCTCCATATGCGAATTGGGTGTTAGCATAATTGCCATCGCCGCAACTGTCTGACTGAAAAAAGATCTTCATAGCGCGGTCCGGTGCTTGATTTAATACTCCACAGGTAAACATGTCTGCCCATTCCTGGCAAAGAACTGGATTACCCCCTCCGCTGTTCCTGGTCGCAGCCAGATTGTTGTTTCCATCCGTGGCTCCGTTCCAGCTCCATGTACCACTGGATGCAGGTGCCTCTAAATACACGCTCATCCAGTAATGACCTCCTCCTATCAGTTCAAAAGGTTCGTTTGGATACAGACTAAAGTTAGCATCACCGTCATGATCAACATCAACCCCCATGAAGAATTCCTGATGCAGTATTTCACCAGGCAGACCATTGTCATTACTCCAAATTTCCATATATACCTTATTTGCAGGATCATTGGCAATTGTAAACGGCATACTTTGCGTCCCCTGTATTTGCAATTCACAAATAGTGACCAAGGACGATCCAGGCACTACAAAATCATCTGCGACTTCCATGGAAAGTCCTGTCAAATCTGTATAGTGCTGGGCAATAGCGGCTTCTTCATCCCACAGAATGTTCATATAGCTGCTATCTCCACAAGAGTTTCCACCGCCCTCAGTGTTGGAATAGATTAAAGGCCCTCCATATGAGGTTGAAGGGCTAGAGTTTTTTGTAGTTTGGTATGGAACTACGTTGTTTTGTTGTTCGAGTTGTTGCCCGAACATAATTGCGCCAATAAACAATGCGCAATATGTAATTGTTTTTTTCATAATACATGTACAATTTAAAGTCATACTCATTTAAGTTTAATGGGTAAATGTAAATTGCACGTGGTACCCGAAATGTTTATTTGCCTTGGAAATACTAATTCTAATGAAACAGAAAGCAACATAATAGCCTGTAAATCAGTACAATATAACTTTAATTATATGATTTATAACTTCTTGTTTTTAGTTTCGAATCAAGGGAAAATTGTTGAAGCGGGGAGTCTGATGATTATTATTTCCTGAGTGTATGACTCATTCTTTTTCTGGTAATTGTAATTTTGAGCAACAAACATGCCCTCTTTTTAGAACGTACCAAAAAACAGTATTAACCTTAATGTTAGTTTAAGCTCCTATATTCACTGGGGCTCATCCCTGTTTTTATTTTAAATATTTTGGAAAAATGCTGAGAATATTCGAAGCCCAAGCCATAGGCTATTTCGCTCACAGATTCCGTGGATCGCAACAAACGGTTTTTGGCTTTATTAATCAAAAAATCATCAATATGGGTCTTGGCATTCTTCCCTGTCTCCTTTTTTAATAGATCGCTTAAATATTTGGGAGACATATTCAGTTCTTTTCCGCAATAACCCACAGAAGGAATGCCAATATCCAACTGGTTTTCGTTCGTATAGTAGCTTTTCAATAAATTCTCAAACTTTGCCAAAACATCCTTGTTCAAATTGGTACGGGTATAGAATTGCCGGTCATAATATCGGGTGCAGTAATTCAATAACAACTCGATGTTCGAGATAATCAGCTTTTGACTGTGACGGTCTATATTATTTTGGTATTCCTTTTCAATTTTGGCAACCAATATATTGAGTGATTGTTTTTCTTCATCGGAAATGTGAAGGGCCTCCGTAATGTCGTAGGAGAAAAAAGAATAATCCTCGATGGTTTTACCCAATTCGGACTTTCTTAGCAGGTCAGGATGAAACAACAATGCCCAACCGGGATCTTCTGCAGAAGATTGATGTCCATCATAACCAAGCACCTGTCCTGGCTTTATAAATACCATAGAGCCTTCTTGAAAATCGTAAGAACTACGCCCATATCGCATGCTACCATCGGTTTCGTTCTTATGGGTAACGCAATACATACCGAAAGAGCAACGTATATTGTGGTATTCCTGTTTAATGTCAGCATCTTTAAATCGAATCACTGAAACCAACGGATGCTTGGGTTTGGCCAATCCAAAGACATCGTGCATATGTGAAATGCTTTCTATATGAACTATTTCTTGCATTCGTTTGGATTTGTCTGGAATAAACATACCGTTTTTTTATTAAATCGTCCTTATGATAAAAATGACTCATTCGTCATTTCCTCGGACAATTGCCAAAGTTTGGCTGCCACATCTTCCCGTTTAGAATAATCGCTACGCTTTGCAATACCCACTTTCCCCTTAAATTCCTTGAAGCCCTGTGGGCCAAAATATTCGCCCCCCTTTACATCGGGACTCAACGCAGCAAAAAGGGAAGGCTTGGCAGCCGAAGTATTGGAGTGTAAAATAAAGGGAGACAATATTTTGAAAGTATAATAGGTTGCTTTGGACATTTCATCAAAAAGCCCTGAGTCCGAACCGCCAGGATGTACAGCCACTGCAACGATTTTTTTACCTGCTTTTTTTAAACGGCGGTTCAGTATATCAGCAAACATCAAATTAGCCAATTTGGATTGACCATACGCCGCTCCACTATCGTCTGTCTTTTCACAATTCAAATCATCAAAAAAAATCTTTGCGTCTTTGTGGGCCAGACTGCTCAAAGCCACGATTCGGGACTCAGGGCGATCGGGTATCAACTCTAGTAATAGGTTAGTTAACAAAAAATGTCCTAAATGATTGGTTGCAAACTGCAACTCTACCCCTGCATTGTTCTTTTTACCCGAGTAAATCAAAACACCCGCATTATTGATAAGCACATCCAGTTGCGAGTATTTGATTTTGAAGTTTTTGGCAAATACCCTTACACTCTCCAAATTACTCAAATCCAACTGGAGAATATCCAAGTCCGCGTTGGGTTGCTTTTGTAAAATATCGAATTTGGCTTTTTCAGCTTTTACTAAATTTCGGCACGCCATGATGACTTTAAAGCCATACGCCGCCATTGCCAATGTGGTTTCGAACCCGATACCGTTGTTAGCTCCGGTTACAATCGCTATGCGTCCTTTTTGAGAAGGAATATTTTTTAAATTAAAGTCCATGGTCTTCCCTTTCATTATCACACTACTTGCTATACCTGCGTTCTACCTCAGCTTTCAACCTTCTGTTAAAAGCCTGATACCCTTCAGCATACATTTTTGATAAATTCCCACCAGCCAACCAAGTAATTCCTTTCATAATTTCGTCCGATTGAATAAAAAGTGTCTTGCCCCAATCTACAGGCTCTACTTTAAAATGATGATTGTCCCTAATGCCCCCCGGACCCTTTTCTGCCCAATAAAACTCTTTGCCTTCATCTACCGAAATGGTGTGCTCGATGGTATTGAATTTTTCCTTCTTGGGGTTGATTTTAAAAACAGCCGTTATTTTTTCCCCATCCTTAATTTCGCCTTGAATATCTACCAAAAAAACAGCCCAATCCTTATAGGAACTTGTATCGGTTAAAACAGCCCACACCTGTTCTGGAGTAGCTTCGATAATGATATCGGTATAGATGGTACGGTGAGAAGCACTCAGTTTTTCCACCTTTACATTTTCAATTGTGTTTTCCATAATTATCATTTTTTTGATCATTAATTTTTCGAACGGTATTCAAGCTGCAAACCCTATTTACCTTTCTACTTCTTCTTTTAGTTCAGTATTAAACTGATTGTATCCGGCCTCACTTTGAGCCGCAAGGTCAGGCAATGGGAACAAGGGATTTTCCCCTGTAAAATCATCGGTTTGTATAAATCTAGTCTGACAATCTGAAATCACTTCCAGTCTAAACAAATGGTTATCTATAATTTCGGGAGCAAAAACAATGGAATCTGACCAACCAAACTCAACCCCTTCTACATAGTGTAGGGTATGTGGGAATTGAAATGTATCCGTTCCCACAATATAGTTGGCAGTAACCTGCCCACCATCTTGGATATCACCCGTCAACCCAATAAAGGAAGTACTCCAATTGCCCACATTATCCCAGTCTGTTAATACCTCCCAAACTTTGGCTTGAGATGCATTTATAACAATGTCCGTATAGACAAAATATGTTGAAGAGTCTGCATTGGTCGTAATGTTTGAGGTAACTCCTTCGAGAGAAGTGTCGGGTGTACAGGTATCGTCATCATCATTATTACAAGCTGTAAAAGTTAAAGCTACAAATGCAAACACTAATAGATATCGGTTTTTCAAAATTCTCATTCTTTAATTTTTTAATGAATTAATTACATCACAAAACTAAATGCCCCTCTCACCGTATACTTATATATTTTTCCGAACCTTGTATAGATTTTCCAGTTTTGAAAAACAGCTTCTTGTTATTGAAGTATTTTTTACATCAAAACCCCATTTTTAGGAGTAATGGGAGGTGGTAATTCCTTTTCGCCCAACATTTCCCTTAAATCGATTTCGATGGTTCTGCATAAAGAAAGCATAGGGATGTCGTTTGGCATTCCTTGGAACGGATTTTCGGAATAATCACCAATGACTTCCATCATTACATAAATCCAGCCAATTAAAGCAGTAATTGGAATGGACAGCCAAATGCCCCAATCTCCTAATTTCATCAGCTCGGGAATCATGGTAAACGGCAAAAGAAAAACAAATATCCCTACAAAAGCCCGACTCATATTGGCGTAATTGCGTGGGAGTGGGAATTTCTTGATGCGCTCGTTCTTTCCTTGTAGGGTGTAGAAACTTTTCAGCACATTACCCATTTCCATATGTCGGAAATCATCTATAAAACCTGCTTTACGAAGGGCTGTTAAATCCCTGGATTGCTCATTGATAATCTGCGTAGCAGTATTCACATAATCTATCAGTCGGTCATGTTCCTCTTTCGGTAAAAACAGCTTCAATTCCGTTCGGGTTACTTCATCATCTACCAAACCCACCCCAAATCTCCTTTGATAGTATCTCGTTGTTCTTGCAACATATCCCCCTTGACTTACATGCTCCCAGGAAGTAGCTACCAATAGTTGGCTTCGGTGCGCATACAGCCATGCAATATGGCGGTAAATTAATCGCCTTTTTACACGGTAAATTTCTTCCTCACTTGTTTTGATGTTTTTAGAAAGGTTAGAGACATAACCATCGACCATCATTCCCCAAGTTCTACTATCGTTAACTATTCCGCCCCAAATTTTTCGAGCTTCCCACATTCGGTCGTAGGCACTATTGTTCTTAAATCCCACATAAAAAGCAACGGCCGTACCAATTACGGAGACGGGCAGCCAAGGAAGTGATATGGGCATAAGATCATACGCATACAACAGCGCAATAATGCTAGTTATAATTAATAACCTTAGAATGTGTTGCCAAGTCCAACGTATAATCTGTAAAGGAGATATGTTTTTGATAACCAACATTGGAGTTTCATTTCAAATTATCTTGCAAACCAGTGCCTTCAGGCATATTTCAAAATAGTCTTGTTCTCTAAAATTTCTGTGTGGGCCCCTTTAAGACCTATTCGAAACATAGCCGAAGCCAATTCGGTCGATTTTATACTGCCATTGCTTCCCATGAGCCTAATTAACGGATAAAGTATTCGCATGATCCGATACATTATATTAGGTTCCTTACGGGGGGATACGGGATAAATATATCCTGGTCTGAAGGTGTAAAAGTTCAGCCCTAATTCTGAAATCCTGTTCTCTGCCATTCCTTTAAACCGAGCAAAAGACGCTCTGCTCTTTTCGGTTCTATCGGCCCCTGCCCCACTAAGAAGACACAGATTGGCACTTGGAGAGTTATCTTTTATAGCTTTTGCAAATGCAATGGCATAATCTACCGTGACTTTCTTAAAGACATCGCGAGGAACTTGTCCTGTATAGACCCCTATGCAGAAAAAGGCAGCGTCCGTCCCCTGAAACGCTGTAGTTTGTTCTGAATAATCTGTAAAATCATCCACCACAATCTCTTTCAGCTTAGGATGGTTTATGTCCATCTTTTTACGAGCCAATGAGATAACTTGGGCTACTTCTGAAGAATACAGAGAGTATTCTAAAATTAAGCGCCCTACCATCCCCGATGCTCCTGCGATAATTATTTTTTTCATCTGCTATAATTTAAACCCAAAGCGGGATTTAGAGATAGAAGAAAACAGTAGAAATGAGGAGTGTACTACATATAATACTATCTCTGTAAAATACTGGGAATATCCCCATTGTTCCGACATGAAATCGAATGTTTGAATGGTACACAAAACCGCCAAATTGGAAAATAATAAGACCATCCCAAATGGGGTCCATTTCCACTTAAAAAGATATCCGAATAAAAATACAGCCCCGGTTAAACTAATAAGAAGCCAATGCACAAGCTGCACACCGCTTGGATACGCTTCGTTTTGTAATTCTATAAAAGGGACAATCCCAGTAAAATACTCGAAGAAACCCGCTAACCCCCAAATTAGCATACTAATTGCCATAAGGAGCAATAAGGCCATATACACTTTTGATAAAAACTGCATGGAACAAAAGTACCCCAGGCTATTAACGATAGTGTATACATTTTTCGGAAGCTTGTATACATTTTCCTTTTTTGCCTAGGTCGATTCTAATTAGAAATCATAAAAGTACTTTAGTTGAAGTACTGCGCTTCTTCTGGATGATTAGCACAAAAATTATTTATTGCTTCGTCAATTTTTTTATTGACAATTTCAATGCTTTTTTGATCTTCTTTTATTAATACCATTTTCGAAGCTTCTATATTATACTTCCTAGCTTCTAACAAATCCCTTTTGATACCTCGAACATCAGTTTTGGGACGTAAGCATGATGACCTTAAATAATAAAGAGCCAATGTATCGTCAAAACGATATTGCCAATAGCCACTTTGTGCACTTTCGAGAATTTGAACTTTTGTTTTTAAGTTTTCAAAAGCCTTGTTATCCCCACCCATTATAGTATAAAAAATTAGATTATTCGTTATATAATAATATTTGTTGGTTCTATACCTTTTGGTTCTAAACCTATTTTTATGCCTAAGCCATGCAAACGCAGATTCTCCATATTCTATGGCTTTTAAGAGGTAGGTATCGTTCTTATTATTTTTTTCATCAGGAACATATTCTTCGAGATTTAACCTAAAGTTGCATTCACAATTTTGTTCCCATAAATGGTAATAAATGTAACTAGCGCCAATTGCCATTTTGTAATTCGTTTCATAAGTATATTTGGGGCCATGCGATGTAGGCAAATTAGTTAATATACTTAACGACTTAGCGGTTTCATCTTTTCCACCCCTCTTGGCTAATGCTGCTGAGTGAAAAAACCCAAGGCTATAGTATTCATACTTTAGGTAAATAGTATTTAAAATTTCTACTATTAAATCATATTTACCCAAAATCCATAAAAAAGTAATTCCTATTCTTAGAGCTGTTTGACTATTTTTTTTGCGTTCGGAACTATAAAAATCGGCTATCGACTTTGTAATTGTAGTAAGGCTACCTGTATCGAATTCATTGTCGCCATCTTTAAACAAATCATTTGCCAATTCCTGTAACTCACCCCTTCTATTACAATAAATAGAGAATCTGGTCAACCCATAATCCCTATATATATCAAGTGTTTTATCGCTTCTTGCGTACTGATTTATATTCTCTGTGAAGTTCTCTTTGAGTATTTCTTTTGATTTCTTTAATGTAGAGTATGTCCTTCGAAAAGCAGCATAGTATTTAGTCCTAAATTGAATATCATCGATAATCTCATTAATTTCTTCGTTTAATCCCTTTTCGACCCCTTCTTTTCTTAATCTTTTTTTAAGGTTAATGATAAATTCTAATGTTTCTTCTTCTTCATTGATCCAAAAGTTTTTTATAAACTTATTGTCTATATAATTTTGAAAATCTTCAACCAATTTTTCTTCTATCTCAGATGCATTGTCAATTCTAAATTCTATTTCACTTTTCAGCTTTTCAAATTCTAGATAATCTGAATAGCTATCGTCTTCAAAAACTGGGGATTGATCCAGTTTCTGTTGAAGTGATTGTAGAATTAAAAATGACTCATTCTGAATTATACTCGCAACAAACTCTCTATCTCCATCTTTATAAGTATATTCGAAATCTTCTGTAACCCCTGCAGATTTAATAGCCCTCGAAAACAACCCACTGTAATCATAAAATATAGGTAAGGTATCTCTTTTCTCGTGTTTAAAAGCATCTAGTTTATGCTTTAAAATACACAGTAC
>JANQKN010000007.1 GCA_028281065.1 Flavobacteriaceae bacterium
TCTTTCTGCTTTTAAAAACGTTCCTTCATCAAGTAATTCGCCTCCTGGACCTCTGTGTAGATCAAATATAGGATTTCCTGATTTCATTGCCTTACGTAATGCACCATAATTGGCTTTCCAATTTAGTTTTGCGCTACCCATATTTGGAAAGTAAAGGAAATGGTCTCCAACTTTCCACCCAGTTGCTTTGAGAGAAATAGTAGATTTCAATTTAAACAAATTTAAGCCACCCGTCACTCCTTTTTTAACCGCATTTATCTCTCCCATTGGAGACGGATCAGCAAATACTGTTGCTAAAAAACCTACACCAAACCCGATTAACTCCCCTTTTTTTGTGGGAGCATCAAAGCGGGGTAATAATTCAAAGTCCTCATCTCCTGTAACATCTCTAATCATGTCGTTAAGACCTTCTTCCCAGCCAAAACCAAACATGTCTACCACTCCGTTACCTAGGGCTTTCAAAAACCCAGCTCTTGGATCACCCCAACCTTCTTTTTTTGGGGAAAGAACAGTATATCCATTAATTTTAATACCATTGTGTCCCATTTGGATGTTGTTTAGACCTGTAGTGGAAAAGTTTGTTCCATTATCATTGGATAGGCTCAATCTTGGGGGGATTATAATCGGGGTCCCTTTGTTAAGTTCCGCATTTATAGCAACTCCCCCATCCCTGGGTGCGGAGCCCATGCCCAACTGTGCTCCGTGGGTAATATGGCTGCCCATCCCATAGTTCTGGGCCATTTGTATTTCTATGGGGAGTCCTTTGTTGGCAGAGACTGTACTCCCTTTCACAGCAGCTTCTCCATCGGCCCCACTTGGGTCTGCCCAGAAGATTGGGTTGTTGTCGAAGGCCACCGAGGTACCTTGTGAGAAGTGGGTTACTGGGTCCATACCTAGGAAGCGTGCAATGGCGGGGTCATAATTCCGCATCTCCATCTCATATAGGTTTATAGAAAGGTCTTCGTTCAACTCGATACCGTTGTACTTCCAATTTTGTGCCAAACTGTTCCCTCCCTGTACGCTGTAGTTGTAGCCCTTCTGCTTGAGGCCAAAGGGGTAGTAGTGGCTCTCCTCCACGATCTCGTTGGTGGCTATGGCCCCATTTAGATCGCTATCCGTATAGCTTAAACGTACATTGCCCAAATGGTCGGTATACTGGAATACGTACTGGTACCCGCTCTGGGTGGTCTGCCCGCCCTTGGAGCCCTTTACGCTCTCCGAGGTACCCGATACAGGCTTTACATAGCCCCCAGGGTGGGGGAAGAACTGCAACTCATCGTCCAAATACATATAGCCGTTGGCATACTTGGTTACGTGGCTCGTACCGTTTTCAGTTACCGTCTTTTTCAATTTACCCCCCGCGGCATCGTATACGTAGGCAATGGTCCCTGTTTGGGTACCGTTTACCGTTACGGTTTCGGGCAGGTTAAAGTGGTTGTACACGGTGTTGGTAATCCCCTTGTTAAGGTCGGTCAATAAATTTCCGTTGTCGTCGTAGGTATAGTCGTTGCCCGTGTTGGTACCGTCTTTAAACCCTTCGGCTATCAAGCTGGGGGTGGGGCTGTTGTCTCCCACCTTCAACAGTTGGTTGCCATCGTAGGTATAGGTAAGGGCATCCCAAACACCCGTTACCGTACCGTCGCTATTGGCGCCCTTACGGCTAAGGTATCCTATGTTCCCATTAAGGTCATAGGTAAGGCCGGACAAGCCATAATGGTCCGTGGTGTTCAAGCCCGTTCCCTTACGGCTGTAGGCATTAGTGAGCCTGTTAAGTGCATCGTAGGTATAGCCATAGGTACGCTTTTGCGCATCCGTATTTTTGGTACGCCATACTGTCTGGGAAATGTTCCCGTTAAAGAGCGGTTCCACACCTGCAGCGGCCACGTTCCCCTCGATCGCTTCGTTGTAGTTGATACGGAAGTGGAAGAGGTCGGTGTTTTTTGGGTCGGTATCGTCCACATTATTAATATCTGTAAGCCAACCCCGCACATTGTAATCATAATCTACTTCCTGTAGCACCTGGTCTATGGTATCGCCAAAGAGGGTAAAGCCCTCTATGCTGGCATAGCCGCCGTAGAGCCCCGTTTTCCCCACTAGGGTGCCGTTACCGGCCCCGTTGTGGGTGTAGAAGGTGGTACCGTTCTTTTTAAACAGTACCTGCGTGCCTATCCGTTCCACGGAGAAGGCATCGCCTGCTTGGTACTCGGCAATGACCCCGGGTTGCAGTACGTTGTTAAGGATCAACTTTACGTCCTTAAGGCCGTCCCCATCGGTATCGGTGGTGTGGTGTTCCAGACCATAGTCGAAATCGTCCCAACTATCAAAAAACACGATGTTGGTGGTGCGTAATCCGGCACGCAGGGCCTTGTCGTCCTGGGGTACGGTATAGGAAACCCCTCCGTCGTTCACGATCTCCCCCTTGGTCTTGGCCCCCGAGGTCCAGCCACTGCCCGAGGTGTTGCGGGTAATGGTACCGTCGTGGGTAACATCGGCCTGGGTAATGGCCGTATACCCATCGATAAAGGTTTCGCCTCCTACGTCTTTTTTATACAATTGCCCCAAATCGTCGTAATAGTTCTTGGCAATAAGCTGTACGGGTTCGCTGTCTATCTGCTGTTCGTGGGTTACCAAACGGCCCATATGGTCGTAGGTAAAGTAATCCAGCGTAAGGATGCTGTTCGAGGATACCCCCGTTACGGCATGGTGGGTACGGGTTTCGGTAGGCTTGCCCGTAAAGTCCAGCAGGCTTTCCACACGGTCCGTGGTATATAGGTACGGGTTTTCGGTATCTACATAAATGGCGCGTGCCTTACCGTCATAACCCGTTACGGTGGTGATCCAGTACTGGCTGGGGGTGGGGTCGTCCAACCCGTCCAACACCCGTACCTTGCTTACGGTAGGCAACCCTTGGGTAGCGGTGGTTATGGCAGTGCCATAAGAATTCTGCGCGGGTGGTGCACTCAAGGAGCCCATGTCCACGTAGGTGTCGTAATAGGCAACACTGTGCACCTCGATATCGGTCTGCGGGAAGGCTTGGTTGCTGTAGTACAGGGCCGTCCCGTTTATGGTAGTGGTCCCCGTCTGTCGGTTCTCATACAAAGACATGCCGCTTAAACCACTCTGTACTTGCGATTTGGTATGGTTGCTCAGGATACCCGTATAGGCAACACGTCCCAGTACGTCATACTTGGTAAAGAGCCATTCGTTGTTTTTGGCCTGCTCTGCATCTTGGGTCAATATGGGGCGGTCCAGGGCATCGTAGATAATGCTTTCTTTCCCTTTCCCTGGGATCTGCTTCTCGAAGAGGCGTCCGCGGTGGTCGTATTTGTACTGGTAGCCCAGATCGTCCACGATCTGTTGCCAGTTGGGGTCTATGCTTCCTGAAACAATGATCTTGGCAGAAGCCTCGGGCGAGAGCACGTAGGTAAGCTGCCCAACATTGTCGTATATATAATAAGTGTCGAGGGTTTCGGTTCCGTTAAAGCTACGCTTTAGTACCGTTTGCCCGCGTTTGTTGGTAAATTCCTGTACCGTATGGTCGTTGCCATCAGCAGGGAGCCAGTTTTCGTCCTTAGTAACATTCCTTAGCAACTCGTTGGCAGGGTAGTATCCTTCGTATATCAAAGAGGGATCGGTATAGTCGGTCCCAAAAGTGACTGAAAACTGATATACTTCGTTGGTACTGTTGGTTTCATATCCAAACTTGATGGTATGGTCGCTGTAGTTGGCATGCCAGTCGTAACCCGGGGCGCCGTGCTCCAATACACGACTCAAAGGCGAGGCCTCCAGTACTTGTTCGCTGTAGGGGTTGTCGTAATCGGGCTGTACCCCGCTGCCTTGGTAAAAATCCTCGGGGAATTGGGTACGGTAATAGGTCTTGAGTTCGTTGGGGATACCACCGCCTCCGGCTACATAGTATTCCCCTGCTTCGTTACCACTGTTAAGTGCCACGGGTAATGGGAGGTAATCCAACGGTTTCCGCCCTATGGCATCGTATGTTATGTGGTTGATGAGGTTTTCACGATCGCCTCCCGCACGTTGCGCTACGGTCTGTACGGGACGCCCTAAGCCATCGTAATAGGTTACGGTCTCCAATTTGTCATCCAATGGGATATTACCCTGTACCTCGGCCCAGGTGTATTCCTTTTGATAGGCTGTAGAAGTAGTGTAGTTCTGGTCTGGCGATTGTCCTTTCACCCAGAAAGGAAAAGCCAATAGTGCTGCTATAAAAAATGCTAACTTTTTCATGTTTCTCGGTGTTTTTAGTTATTTATCCTGAAGTTGTATTCGTTGTTGCTAAGTACATTGCCATCGGCATCAGTGGCATACTGCAATCGATTTTCGGCATCATAATAATAATGGCTCTTGTATCCCCTTGGGTCCGTAATGGTACTCACCATCATCTGGTGGTTGTATTCGAAAGTAGTTACCATGCTTTCGGGCAAGGAGTTGCGAAGGGTCTGTATCGTTGCAGCTATTGTTGCACTATCCGTGGAGGCACCCAAAGTGGTTAGGTTGACCAAGGCACCCACCTGTAAGTAGGTAGCGTTTTCTATCTTGGCCACAGGCAAACGGTTGTCATATCCCCAGAGGTATACCGTAGGCACGTCGTTTGCCTTTTTCATCTGTACGGTGTTACCATGGGTGTCGTATTCGTCGAAAATCACCCTTGTCTCCAAATTATTGTCCCATTGGGCTACCTGTATGGATTTTGGTAGGGTCAGGTTGCCCCCGTTGCCATCGGCAAAGAAATCGAAGAGGGTTTTTTGTTTTCCCAAGAGTTCGTCGGTAATGGTTCCGTTGTCATCTGTCCGCTCGTAAGTTTCGGTCTGTACAGGGGCAGCAATGCGGTTGGCAGTAACCAATGCATCGATCTTGGCATCCCCTTGGTTGTCGAAGTCCTCGGGGTATTTGTATAGGGTCACTAGGGTCTCATCGGTATCACTGGTGGTAGTAACGGTTTGTCTAAGGAGGTTGCTTATGTCGGTATCGTTCCACGTGGAAGTGGTCGTTGCGGTAATGTTATTACCATCCAATACTTGGGTCGAAGTCTGTACCGATTCCTTGAGATAGGACGGGATCGTATAGGGTTTAAAAGGTTTTAACCTTGCGTAACTGGGCGGGTAACAGCCCGCACACTGGTTGGGGTCGGATTCCAACTCCAATTGTACTGCAGTTGGGTTGCTATTGTTTATACGAATGTAGTAGATTCCATTAAGAGGTTCGTCCTCAATGGCAAAACCATTGTAGGTATCCGCCACAAAAGCAGTGTAATCATTATCTGAAGTACTTAGCGTTTGCCCCGTAGCATCTATGACTGTTTGCTTTTCCAGCATGGCACTCTCTATGTTACCTGCATAACTAGGGGTAAATGGAGAGGTCGATTTGTTGGTCATACCGCCATTGGCATTGTAGAACAGGTGTTCGGTATAACCATAATCCGTAAGTGGGTTGTTAGGGTTAACCATCTTTTCCCGCACCTTGCGGTAGCTAATGTAAGGCACCTCGCTAATGCTGGCTTTGGCCAAACGGTGGTATTTCTCTACTACGGGATCTCCGTTGACCAGTTGCTCATCGGTATCATAAGTAAGGACAGGCTTCACCAGTAGGTTTATATAACTCTCCACATATTCGAATTCCTTCCTGGTAGCGATCACCCCGGCATCGGAGTAATTGCTGATCGAAGCCACACGGAGGCCGTTCGGACTCTCGTTTTCAGGAAGATGGGATTCATAAACATATTCTGTATAACCTTCGGTAGGGTAATCGATCCTTGTAAGGATCCCCACTTTGGCACTGTTCAGGTTGAATTCCCTATCGGCTCCACTAAGAACGTGGCCATCGGGTAGTTCCCATTCGGGGTATAGGTCGCTATTGCCTGTTACCCCATTAAAGAAACCATACTCGTCCTGTGCTTTAGAGTCCCTTGCAGGCATTTGTTCAGGCTGGTGGTAATCGAAATTGTACTGCATTTCGTAATTGTGTCCTGCTCCAGAATATCCTTTTCCTGCGATTTCTATCTTATCCAGTTTTAACCGTACCTGTTTGGGATCGGTCCAATTGGTAGGTCCAAAGAGGCTATGGCTGAACTTAAAATGCTTCAGAATGGCATTACCAGCAGGGTCAATCGGGCTCTTTACTGTGATGGAGGCTATCTTTGAATCGTTTTCGAAATCATCCCTAGCCTGAAGGTCTATTACGATGATCTCCTTTTGGTTGTGCAGTACCCGTTTGAGGGCTTTTTGGTCAATATCATAGGAATTTTCGATATCGGCTATGTATCCCTGCCACGTACCGCCTGGGTTTTGGGGTCGGGTGTCGATCCTCTTCGAGGTGGTTGTTACGGGGTCATTGCTCCAGTACCCGAAATTCTCTTCATATTCAAACGTATAGACATCCTTGCCATTGGCAGAAACGATTTCCGTTAACAACCATGACGAATAGTATTCCATCTGAGAAGGGGCTGCTATCAACCCGTTTATATCGTGTACATCCTTACCGTTAAATGAGCGGGTTTTTTCGGTCACAGCAAAAGTGTACTTACGCCCAGTGTCGTCGGTTACATAAGCGACACCATTTGAAAAGCTGAAATCCAGCCTTGGGTTGCTTTCCATAATAAACTTTATGGTTTCCGTTGTTTCATCGAATACCCGCATGGCTCGATCACTCAAGCCTGGTGCAGCAATACTAAAGTGGTCGGGTTCAAGGTCGTATCCACTGGTCTGTATCCGGTTCAGAAATTTTAGGTAATCTTCAGCTTCAGTTTGACTGCCAAAGGTCCCGTAACCCCCTCCAGGATTGTATTGGTCTTTGTAATCCATATAGTCGTCCCTGAACCCTTGTGCAGTCTCTATGGGATAAACAAGTGATTGGTAGATTCCTTGATAGGTAATGCATTCATCAGGGAGTCCATTAGCAATGCGGGATACCCGTCCTCCTAAGTTGAGGTTCCAGCCCATCCCCATCCCAGAGGCAATGTCTTCCACTTTACGAGCATTGGTGTCATAGGTTAGGGATATAGGCAAATCCATTTCGATCCCTTTGTAAGTATACAGTGGGATAGAAATAATAGGTGTTCCTGTGTTAAGGTTTGCAGAGTTGTTTCCATAATTCGTGAAGGCTTGTGCTTCGGGTGAATTAGGTACATTAACGCTTTTGGCAAGTTCACCTTCGGCGTTAAAAGAGTTTTGAGCATAAATGATCGTACCCACACAAAGTAGGCAGAGCAGAACAAGTTGTTTCATGGAAAGAAGGTTTTAAGGTTGATGGTATGCTGGATATTCTGTTTATAATCGGACGGTCGGTTGTCGTTCGGTTTTTCATGGTTTGAATTTAACAGGCCTGGATTCCGGCAGGCCTGTTTGTGCACGGAGGAAAGTGGTACAAATATCCGTTGCTCATTCAAAAAATAAAACAGGATTTTTCCTGTTTTCTACAAACGCCCCAAAACAGGGGCTTAAAGGGGGTTTTGGTGTTCCTCCAACCCCTAAAAACATACCACCCTAGGATATCAGCGATCGGACCTAGGGTGGATACTATTGTGGGGACAGTACAAAGGTACCATATGTACCTATTCTTTTAATACGCAAAGTCATAAACGGTCGGTTTTAGGAATAAACGGTTGATTTTGGAAAAGAAAGGGTAGTTCTTTATCGAGAAACGAACAGTTTAATTTTTATATTTCGTTACTGCATAGAACCTGCTCTTCGAAATTATTGATAAAGCAAATCGAGAAATAAAAAACGCCAACTACAGAAGTATCGCAGTGTATTAATCCAATATCTTTCGTAATTTGTGCTCACTCCCCTTAGGAAAAACATCTCCTTAAGTTGTTATATTAACAATAGCGGTGACTTAAAAAATTGTTGTATTTTTTACTTGCTATTAAAAAGAACCCTTTTTCTTTTGACTCTGCTAAAACCATTACTGTATTTTTCGTTGTTTAGGTATCCTCTTACCGAAGAGGAACTGTATACCTATTCTGAAGCGACTTCCAAAGAAAAAGCCAAAGAGGAATTGGACGGTTTGGTGAAGGACCGCATCATTTACAAGATCAATGGTTTTTATCTCTGCGAAGACAACCCTTCTTTGATTGACCGTCGCTTAAAGGGCAACAAAATGGCAGAAGAAATCTATGCCAAAGCCGAAAAGGTATCCAAATTTATCTCCAAATTCCCCTATGTGGAAGGAGTGGGTATTTCGGGTTCCCTCTCCAAAGGGTATTATGACGAAGACGGGGATATCGATTTCTTTATCATAACCTCGAAAAAAAGGTTGTGGATTGCACGCACCCTGCTCATTCTCTACAAGAAGATTTTCTTGCTTAATTCCCGGAAATATTTCTGTGTAAACTATTTCATTAGCACCAATGCCTTGGAAATTGATGAAAAGAACCGTTTTACTGCTACCGAATTGCTTACCATGATTCCTATGTTTGGAAACGGGAGTTTTCATGAGTTTTATGAGCAAAACGAATGGGTCCATAAATTTTTGCCCAACAAAAAATTGAATGATAGAATCACAAAATTGGACCCTGTAAAGAAGCCGGTTTTCACAAAACTCACCGAGGGTATTTTAAACACCCGATTGGGGGATTTTCTGGATTCCTTTTTTATGAAGATTACTTTCAAAAAATGGAAAGTGAAGTTCAAATCATTGGAGCAGGAACAGTTCAACGTAGCCCTAAAGACCACTAAAAATGTTTCCAAACATCACCCCATGAACTTTCAGAGACGGGTGATAGAGCGTCTTAACGAAAAGTACGACGAATATCAGAAAAACCACAATATTCATTTAACAAAGGAATATGCTTGATATCCTGTTTTCACATTCGTATTATTATCCTTTGGATAAAAAGCAATGGGAAAATAAAACCCCTTACCCTCCCCTAGGCACTACTTATGCCGCTTCCTACCTTAGGGCATCGGGCAACTCAGTATCGCTATTCGACACCAATCTTAGGAGCAATCCACATGCCATAGAAGCTACCATTAAGGAACAAAAGCCACGTTTTCTCGCTATTTACGACGATGGATTCAATTACCTCACCAAAATGTGCCTTACCACGATGAGGGAAGCCGCTTTTGATATGATCGCCATTGGAAAAAAGTACAACTGCACAGTCATTGTATGCAGCTCGGACAGCACCGATCATTACGACAAATACCTGGATGCTGGGGCCGACTATATTATACAAGGGGAAGGGGAAGTAACTTTAAAAGAACTTATCGACCATATAAAAGAAGGGGAAGCACCAACCCTTATTCAAGGTTTGGTCTACAGGGAACAAGATGCAACCCGTGTGAACCCGAAAAGGGCTGTTTTTAAAGAATTGGACGAATTCCCTATGCCTGCTTGGGATCTTGTGGATGTTGATGCTTATAAGAACGTGTGGGCCGTAAAGCAAAAAGAATTCACCCTAAACATCGCAACCACACGCGGATGCCCCTTTAAATGCAATTGGTGTGCAAAGCCTATTTATGGCAACCGTTACAACTCCCATTCGCCTAAGTACATAGCAGATCATATTGGCTATCTAAAAGAACAATACGGGGTTACTAATTTTTGGATGTGCGATGACATCTTCGGTTTAAAACCCAATTGGGTGCAGGAATTCAATACTGAATTGAAAAAAAGGGAACTTTCCATTTCCTACGTCATACAAAGTAGGGTCGATCTGCTCTTAAAGGAAGACACCATAGATGCCCTTGCCGAAAGTGGCCTCAAGGAAGTTTGGGTGGGGGCCGAAAGTGGTTCCCAGAAGATCCTCGATGCCATGGATAAAGGTATTACCATAGAACAGATCCATAAAGCCACGCATTTACTTAAAGAAAAAGGCGTAAGGGTCGCTTTCTTCATTCAATTTGGGTATTTGGACGAAACAAAGGAAGATATTACCAAGACCATCGATATGATTAGGGAATTATTGCCCGACAATATTGGGGTATCGGTATCTTATCCCCTCCCAGGAACCAAATTCTACGATAAGGTGAAAGACGACCTTAAGCTTAAAGCGAATTGGACCGATTCCGACGATTTGGCCATGATGTTTCAAGGAACGTTCAATTCCAGATACTACAAAAAGCTACACCGGTACGTGCACAAAGAGTTTAGGAAACGTCATGCCGTGATCAATTTTAAGAGATTCTTCAAGAATCCCTTTTCCGTATCGGGAAGGATGTTGAGATCCATGCTGTTGTATTTTTACTATCTCCCAAGTGCTTTTGTCGATCGAATTCTTCTGAACAAAATGAGCCACACCAATGCCTAACGATTTTGATGAATCTGCGAATAATTATGATGAAGTATTTACCTACTCGGAAATAGGCAAAGCTCAACGCAACAGGGTATATCATTACTTAAATACTGGAATTCTCGATCCCTACCATAAAAAGAGCCACCTAAATGTGCTTGAAATTAATTGTGGAACGGGTGAGGATGCTCATTTTTTCTGGGAAAAAGGTCATAAAGTATTGGCTACCGATATTTCTGAAAAAATGATCGACAAAGCCATATCCAAATACCCAAACACCTCGATAGAGTTCAAGAAACAGGATATTAGGAGTATGGATCATGGTGTTTTTAATCAGAAATTCGACCTCATCTTTTCCAACTTTGGTGGATTGAACTGCTTGGACCGCCATGAAGTAAAAGAATTCATTTTAAAATCTTCGGAACTATTGAATCCTTTCGGAAAAATGGTTCTTGTCGTCATGCCTAAGAAATGTCTTTGGGAACGTGGCTATTTTATGCTCAAGGGGCAATTCAGAAAAGCATTCCGAAGGAACACAAACGACAAAGTACTCAGCGATGTAAACGGTGTTAAGGTCCCTACTTGGTATTATCAGCCTAAGGAAATGGCTTCCTTCGCTTCCATGGATTACCATACTGCCCTTGTAAAACCTATTGGGATTAGCATACCTCCGTCCTATTTAGAACCTTTTTTCAAAAACAAGAAGATTTTGTTGAAAACCCTAGTTAGGATCGAAAAATTATTGGTTCACAAATTTTTTGCAGGCTATGCCGATCACTATATAATCTCCTTTCAGAAAAAATGAGTATCGTTTTAACACATGCCTACTATCTGACCGAGGATGAAAAGGAAGCCAACATCATGAAACCTTATCCTCCCTTAGGGTTATTGTATATATCAGGCTACCTGAATGAACACAACGTAGAAAACTACCTATTCGACTCTACCTTCCAAACCCGACAAAAGCAACTGGATTTTATTATAAAGAAGAAACCGAAAGTCGTGGCTATTTACACCAACTTAATGACTAAAGTCAATGTGATTAAGTTAATCCGTATACTTAAGGGTGATACGCAATACGGAAATCCAAAGATCGTCTTAGGCGGCCCCGATACCACCTACAATGTGAATAATTACTTAATGGCGGGTGCCGATTATCTGGTTATTGGCGAAGGGGAACAAACCATGCTTGAGTTGTATCAGGCCCTGACAACGCACAACGATATTACTACCGTAAACGGCATAGCCTATCGGGATGGTAACCAAACCATAAAAACAGCGGTGCGCACCAAGATGAAGGATTTGAGTAAGCTTCCACTACCCAATCGGGATGGGATCGATTTAAAAAGCTACTTAAACACCTGGAAAGAACACCATGGTTCAAGCTCCATGACCATTAGCACACAAAGGGGATGCCCTTATACCTGTAAGTGGTGTAGTACTGCGGTCTATGGACAAAGTTACCGCAGAAGACCTGCCAGCCTAGTCGTGGAAGAAATGGCCATGCTTAAGCAAAAATACAACCCGGATACGCTGTGGTTTGTGGATGATGTTTTTACGGTAAGCCATAAATGGATGCGGAGTTTTCATGAAGAGGTTATCCAACAAAACACGATTATCCCATACGAGTGCATTACCCGCGCGGAAAGATTGAATGATGAAATCCTACAGCTCCTCAAGGAATCGGGGTGCTACCGAATATGGATTGGTGCCGAAAGCGGTTCCCAAAGGATTATAGATGCCATGGACCGAAGGGTGGATGTAGAGGTTGTACAGAGTGCTATTCAAAAAGCAAACAGTTTGGGGATCGAAACCGGTACATTTATCATGCTGGGATATCCTGGCGAACGGGAAAAAGACATTAACCATACTATAGACCATTTAAAAAAATCCAACCCTACGCATTATACAATTACGGTGGCCTAC
>JANQKN010000009.1 GCA_028281065.1 Flavobacteriaceae bacterium
CCGCGTGGTACGACCTATACCAAACCCGTTGTGGTTTTGGTAGGCCGATGGACAGGAAGCATGGGAGAAGGGTTGACCATAGGATTCGAAGGTATGGAAAGGGGAGAAGTGGTTGGTACCGAAATGGAACGCTTAGCGGGCGCTATGTTCGATTTTGGAATGGACAATCAGGATTTTGGGTATAAATTGTCTATGGAGAAGTTGTACCATGTTAACGGAACCCCACGGGAAAAATATGTCCCAACCCATTATGTAAAACAAACTACGACTCAAAAAGACGAAACTTTGGAAGAAGGAATGGAACTAATACGAAAGATGAATCAATAATGTGTAGATTATGAATTTGGAAGAGAACAAAAAGAACGCCATAGCCTTTTATAAGATGGCTTACGAAGGCGACCCTAAAGGCGCTGTGGAAAAATACTTGGGAGACGAGTATATTCAGCACAATCCCGATGTTGCGGACGGAACCAAAGGCTTTATCGATTATTTCGATAGGATGCAACGTGAATACCCCAACAAGTCCATTGCGTTTGTGCGCTGTATAGCCGAAGGAAATTTGGTAGCACTGCATACCCATCAAACCTGGCCTGGGAACGATCAGTACGTAACCATGGATTTTTTTCGGTTTGATGAAAACGGGAAAATTTGCGAACATTGGGATGCCATTCAGCAAATCCCAGAACGCTCTGCCAATCCCAATACGATGTATTGAAAAATGTAAAAGGTTTCAATTATGGAGCATATTCAGATAAAATCAAACCCTGAAGTTGAAAAAGTTTTCGATACGTATCCCGAAAATGTTCGGGAAAAGATGGACCATCTTCGAAAATTAGTATTGGAAACCGCTGCCAAAACCGAAACCATTACCCAGTTGGAAGAAACCCTAAAGTGGGGCGAGCCCAGCTATATTACCAAACAAGGAAGCACCCTGCGGATGGATTGGAAACCCAAAGCCCCTGATCAGTACGCTCTGTATTTTCAATGTACCAGTAAATTGGTTCCAACTTTTAAAATGTTGTACAAGGATACTTTCAACTTTCAGGGGAGTCGTGCCATTGTTTTTGGTTTGGAGGACAAACTCCCCGAGAAAGCACTGAAAGATTGCATAAAAGCGACCCTTACCTACCATAAAGTGAAACACCTTCCCACATTGGGAATGTAACGTAAACCATTACAAAATGAACAGGGAAACACAATTAAGACAAGCTTGTGACGAATTAATGACCAAAGGAAACCTAGAAATAATTCCCGTCGTTTTTTCCAAAGACTATATAGCCCATGCCGAAGGGAAGGAGTACAAAGGGCACGCATTCCTCAAACAATTCGCCCAACTACTACGATCTTCCCTGCCAGATGTTTCTGTGTTGCATATTGAATTTTTGAATGAAACAGAGCAAACCATTACTTGGCAACGCACCTTACAGGGAACACATAAGGTGGCTATGATGGGCATTCCCGCATCGCATAAAACATTAAAGTGGAACGAAATGGTTGTAAGCCGTTTTCAAGACGGTGTCATAGCCGAAGAATGGGTCGTCTCCGAATTGTTGGGGCAATTGTTGTTAAAGCAACCGAAAAAATAGTAATGAAAAACATACAACTTAAGTTGTTCCTCATACATATTGGGGTATTCTCTGTCTCGGTTTTCGGATTCACTTATTTCTTTGAGTATCTCGAAAGTGAGCAAAAAGAAAGAATTTACAGTACAACTCACTTCATAATAGTTGTTGCATTGTATATTATTAGTGGATATGTACTAACGGACGATAAAAGTACTTTTAAAATAAAGAACTATAGTGGCATTGCCTTTATTGGGTGTATTCTCTGGGTTATTGCTGTTGTATACTCCCCAAACGATCTGAATTGGATTTCGGGGGAGGGCGGAACCCCTTGGTTTTTATATCGGTTGTATATAAGCCCTATAGAAACACCTTTCAATTTTTTAGAAAGCTATTCAGAAGATCCTGAAAATTTAAAAATCAGAGTAGTGGGATTGTTGGTTTTAACCATTATACCATCAGCTTTACAAACAATAGGTGGTTTTGTGAAAATAAAGAAAAGTGTTTAATCAAGCAGGTTAATAGATTAAGATGCTTTGTAGCTTACTTCTTCAGGAGTCTTGGAAGCATCACTAAGAAGTTGCGCACACAGTTTTTTGGCTTGGGTAATGGGCCATTCCTTTTTATGCAAGTTGCTTTGTGCAACGGCCGATTCCAAGATTAAATAAAATTGCTGTGCAATCGACTTTACATCCTTGAAAGGGGATATCTTCACATTCTCACGAATGAGTACTTCGATAAAATCGATCAGGGCGTTTTTTTGGGACTCTATTTCGGACCGTACCAGATTATCACTCTTGGGGATCTCGGGTAAAATCTGAATCGCCCAACAACCATTAAAATCCTCGTGTTGGTAAAACAACTCTAAAAAATTGAACATTGCCAATACCCGATCCGGCCCAGCTGGTATCTGACCAATAAAACTTCCTACTTGTTTCGAAAACTGCTCATTTCGATACCGTAAATGAGCAATACAAATGTCTTCTTTGGAAGTAAAGTACCTATAAAAAGTGGATTTGGAAACATG
Organism: Flavobacteriaceae bacterium; assembly: GCA_028281065.1. GTDB lineage: Bacteria > Bacteroidota > Bacteroidia > Flavobacteriales > Flavobacteriaceae > Aureisphaera. The sequence continues at coordinate 2,590 of JANQKN010000009.1, forward strand.
GGCTTTTGCAAGGATATCGGTAATTCGGGTTCGGGTATATCCCTTGTTATAGAAGATCACAGTGGCTGCGTCTATGATCGATTGCCGTGTCGAAGTGTTTTTGGGGGTAGGTTTCATGTCTTTTGGGTGTAAGGGTCTTGTTGTAAAGATGTTAGGCTAAAGTCGTAAAAAAACGGGTTCCCTTAGGGTCGTTTCATAGAAAAAATAAATAAGGATATTTCAATTTGTTATAATTCATTAATAATCAATTTGTTGAAGGGGTGATTTTTTAAATGTATCTATTCCCGTACCGTAAAGCGACCCGTTTCCGAATCGAAAAAGATAGAATCTTCAGGGAATAAGCTATTAAAATGCCCTTGTGAGATTAAATTACAAGGTTCATCCACAAGAATGGCTTCGGGCGTCATCACGATCATAGTGTCCGATAACTGTATGGCCAAGTCGATTTCATGCGTAGAAAACAAAATCGTTTTTTGGGTTTCTTTGGTCAATCGCTTTAGCAATTTCAGGATATAAGCCCTGTGGTACAAATCCAAATGGGTTGTGGGTTCATCCAGAATAATGATTGGGGTGTCTTGTGCCAAAGCCCGTGCAATGGCTACCCGTTGCATTTGCCCATCACTTAATTCATAACATTTCTTTTGTTGTAAATCCAAAGTTTCGGTTTGCTCGAGTGCCCGTAGGATGGTTTCCCTGTCTGTTGAACTCAACTTCCCTAACCAATTGGTATGGGGTTGCCTTCCCAAGGAAACAAACTCCATTACTGAGAGGTTCTTGGAACTCGGTGCTTCGGTCAATACCACACTTAAGTGGGTTGCTAATGCCATGGGGGTAATGGATGCGATCGATTGATCCAGGATAGAAACGGTTCCGCCTAAAGCAGCCTGCATGCCGCATAGCGTTCGTAATAAAGTAGATTTACCAATACCATTGGCGCCCACCAAACCAATTAGTTCGCCTTTGGAACATTGAAAACTTATACCATTGGCCACAACAGTTTCCTTTCGTTTACTACGATAGCCTATGGACAAATCCACGGCCTCTAAAACCGTATGTTTCTTTTTCCCCTCCATTAAAACAGTAATTTACGTTTTCTAACCAACAACCAGATAACCACGGGAGCTCCTATGAGAGAGGTTATAGCATTTATGGGTAAGGTATATTCCAAATAAGGGAGTTGTGCTACCGCATCACAAATAAGCATGGTAATACTACCCACCAAAAGAACTGCAGGGATAAGGATACGGTGGTCCGATGATGTGATCCACTGTCGTGTAATATGGGGCACTGCCAAACCAATAAAGGCAATAGGTCCTGCAAATGCTGTAATGGCTCCTGCCAAAACACTGGTGGTTATAATAATGACCAACGTAGTCCTTTTAAGCCGAACTCCTAAACTACGGGCATAGTTTTCGCCTAGTAACAATGCATTGAGCGATTTACTGGAAACAAAAGCCAAAAAGATCCCCAATAGGGTACAAGTTGCCAATATTGCGATACCACTCCAGGATTGGTTCCCTAAACTACCAAAAGACCAAAAGACATATTGCTGAAGCTTTTCGGCATTGCTGAAGTAGGAGAGCACCGCTACTACAGCCGCTGTAACACTCCCAAACATCAATCCTATAATCAAGATGGCCATGGTATCCTTTACACGTAAGGTAACCGCCAGAACTGCCAGCAGAACCAAAAAGCTTCCGAGGGCAGAAGCAATGACCAAGCTCCAAGGACTGGTAAGCAGGCTTCCTAATGCGGTTCCGAAGATACCCGCACCCAAGATTAAAATAGCGACCCCCAAACTGGCTCCACTGCTTAAACCCAAGACAAAAGGGCCTGCCAAAGGATTGCGGAACAAGGTCTGCATGAGTAAACCCGAAATGGCCAAACCACTTCCCACCAAGACAGTGGTAAGGGCTTTGGGTAGGCGATAATCCAAGACAATGTACTGCCAAGAAGATTTGGAGGCTTCGCCTCCCGTAAGGACACTCAATATTTCTGAAAGGGGAATACCTACGGATCCCAAGCTTATGTTTACACAAAAGACGATAGCCAGTACAATGACCAGTAAGAGGAAGATACGGCTATAGGATCGCGGGGATTTCATTCGTTAAGCAAGGAAAAAAAGTAAAGCTCGTGATCGGGGATTACATCGGGATGCAGGATTTTAATAATGTCCTTAAGTACGATATCGGGTCTGTTGGGTGCCAGTTCATAGTAGATAACACCTCCGGTTTCCCCTTTTTTGGTGGTGAAACTATATACTTTATGGTTTTTAAAGGCATCGAATTCCGAATAGACCGTATGTGCTTCTTCCATTTTCGAAAGACTGTTGAATTGCCCTGGACCGATCCAATAGTCAGCCTCTTGGCCTTTTTCCAGCACGGATTCCAGGTTTAGGGAAAGACTTCCCGTACCTTCGGTTTCCTTCCACAAATAATCCCCGTGGGCATCATCAATAAAACGGGCAGCCCAGCTGTTCCCTTGTGGCAAATACCAAACGTCTTTAAACATGGCGCCGCTTAATACGGTAGGACGGTTTTGGGATTGTGCTGCCAGTGCTTTTGCTTGGTTGTAATTCCTTTCGATATCCTTAAAAATACTATCGGCTTCCTTTTCTTTGTTGAATAGGGCACCAAAAAACTTGATCCATTCGGCTTTTCCCAACGGATGGGTTTCGGTCCAATCGCTATTGTAAAGGACAGGGATCCCTGTTTTTTTAATGGTATTCACCGTTTTGTTGGCTCCTTCCACCGCAAAGGTCACCACGGCATCGGGCTCCATATCTATCAAGACTTCGGTATTGAGGTCTTCGTTTTTACCCAGTTCCTTGATTTTTCCTTCGTCAATAAGACCACGGGTTTTTTCGGAAGAGATATAATCCAGGTTGGGAAAACCTACCAAGGATTCTATTTCGCCTATCATTTCCAGCGAAGGGATGTGGGTTGTGGAAGTAACCACTAGGTTTTCTATAGGAATATTCAGCACCGCATCAAATTCAGATTCACCCTCAACAACACTATTGCCTTCCTTCAATAGATAGCGATAGGAGACATCGGCCCCGGGCCAAGGGTTGGTTAGGGTTATGATTTTATGATCTTCAAAGGTTTGGATGGTAAAGCCTTCGGCGTAGGTAACATCGATGGATGTAGCAACAGGGATGGTTTGCTTTTCAGTTGTTTTCTTACAACTTACTGCCACAAAGGCTAATGAAATAAATAGAATTAGGTTTCGCATGCTCAAAAATAGGAGTTTTTATTTGGTGCTCCCCAATTCGTGCCTTATTTTCGCGTCGAATTTTGGTGAGGGTTTTCCCCACAGGAAAACTTTCTTAAAAGGGAATTTGGTGCAAATCCAAAGCTGTTCCCGCAACTGTAAGCCGTCCGTTAGGATCGTGTACAACTTCAACACCACTGTTCTGTAACAAGGAATGGGAAGGTTACACAAAAGGCGAGCCAGGAGACCTGCCAGGGTTCAATGTATTGTCAAACTTTCGGGACAAAGGTTTGGGAACGTAATTCAGAAAAACAAAACACGAATTACTTCTTTCTTTTTCCGTTTAATTCATTGAATAATGAAAAGAAAATTATTCTGGGTATTGACCCTTTGTGCATCTTCAATCGTTTTTGCACAAGAACAAAAAGTAGAGCAATTGGACTCTGTGGTGATAGATACCAAGGTTCCGTTGGCTCGAAAAAACAGTGGTAAGGTAGTGGTTTCCATTACTGCCGAAGACATGCAACAGCATGCAGGAAAGACTGTAGCACAGATCTTAAACGAAGTTTCCGGGATCGAGATCAACGGAAGCCGAAGCAACGACGGACAGAACCTTGGGTACTTTGTACGTGGGGGTCGTAACCGCCAGGTAGTGGTTATGATAGACGGAGTACAACTAAACGACCCATCGTCCATCGCCAACGATTACGACCTACGTTTGGTGCCTGCCTCTGCGGTAGCATCCATCGAAATCATTAAAGGGGCTTCCAGCGTACTTTACGGAAGTGGAGCAGCCACCGCGGTGGTTAGCATTACAACCAAGCAGGAATCCAAGAAGGCATTCGCAGCTAACCTTACTTCCAGTATTTCTACCAACGCTCCAGCCGATGCGGACAACCGTAAATTGGCACAGTTTGTAAACAACGTTAACGTTGGGGGAACTGCAGGGGACTTTATTTACAATGTAAGTTTTAGCAACCGTTATACGGATGGGCTTTCGGCGGTAGCTGCTCCTGAAGGGGAAGCTGCTTTTGAGTCGGATGTTTTCAGTGGATTCAACACCAAAGTAGATGTGGGTTACAAACTTACTGACAACATCACCATAAAGCGGTTTTTCGCTGCGGATCGTTTTAGAACCGATTTTGATAGCTTCAGCTTTGTAGATGCGGATAACCAAGCCATTTCTGAGCAGAAAAGAACCGGCGGAACTTTCCGTTGGAAGTACAACAAAGGAAGCTTGGTTATTAACGATAGCCACAGCTGGATAGACCGTGAGTTCGAGTCTTCTTTCCCAACAAAATCCGATGGAACAACCAATGCTTTCGATGCGTATGCCAGCTATCAGGTAACTGAGGAACTAACGGTTTTGGCCGGGGTGAACGGGAACTTCAGTAAGTTCAACTCCTATTCCGTTCCTTTTGGAGCGACCGATTTTGAGCAGGCTGTTAATGAAGACACGGCTAAGTTCGATATCATAGACCCCTATGTAAATGCTACTTATATTTCCAGTTTTGGATTCCAGGTAAATGCTGGGGCACGATTAAACAACCACAGCAACTACGGTACGCATGTGGTGTACAATGTAAACCCTTCGTATAATTTCGATTTGGGGAACTACAACCTTAAGGTATTGGGGTCTTATAGTACGGCTTATATTACACCTTCTTTGTTCCAGTTGTACGATCCGCAGTATGGAAACGAAGACTTGGAACCGGAAGAAAACACTACCATAGAGGGAGGTTTGGAATTAACTTCTGGTAGTGACTTCAGACTGAGTGCAGTATACTTTACCCGAAACGAAACCAATTTTGTGGACTTTGTAACGGTAGATCCAGAGTTGTTCATTTTCCAGTACCAGAACATTTCGGATGAGTTCGATACGAGTGGGGTAGAAGTAGAGGTGTCCAAACAGTTTGGGGACATTATCAATGTAGCTGCTAACTATACGAACACCCAGGCGGACGATCGTTTTGCCTTGC
>JANQKN010000016.1 GCA_028281065.1 Flavobacteriaceae bacterium
CCCCTCGCCGGGGGTCGCCGCACCGGTCACCACCTCGCTCCAGAAGTCGTTGTTGTCGTCCGCGAAGTTCTCAGCGCCGGGGAACATCGCCGCAACGTCGGGGTGGGGGACGAAGTTGGCCGTGTTGGCCTCCAGCACCAAAAAGGCGCTCGCCCAAACGCTCTCTCGCGTCTCGCCCGTCATCGGGCTACCAAGGACCATGAAGTCCCGGGAAGCCAAATTGGGTGTCGTCAAATTAACGTTGATCGTTCCGTTGTTGGTGGTCGTGGCGGAGTCGTCCGTCTGTACGACGCTCCCTTGGTGATCCACAATCAGGTTTCCGTTTACGGTAATATCTTGGGTTATGTTCAAGTAATCGCCACCAGAAATGGTTAATGTTCTTCCGCTATCTACCTCACAGGTACAAGCATCGATACTACCTCCATCAGTGGAAGTGGTATAATCGGCACTTATCTTAGCATTCGATCCTACGGAAGGGGTTCCATTGCTCCAGCTTGCACCATTGTAGGCTGTAGTCTCAGCTTCTACAGTAACCTGTGCAACACAAGAGGATTCGTTTCCGTAATCGTCTTCAACCGTTAGGGTTACATTAAAGGTTTGCCCTACGTCATCGCAGGTAAAAGTCGTTTGTCCGTTGGTAATTGTTCTATTAACGATCCCAAAATCATCGGTTGAGCCGTTGTCCAAATCTGTAGCAACAATGGAAGTGGTTCCTGTTAGGCGATCTAAGGTTACAGTAATGTTTTGGCAAATGGCTGTTGGATCGGTATTGTCGTATAAAGGATCTTTCAAAATAAACAAGCCTCCATCACCATTAACACTTACATTTCCGAAGCCGGATACTACAAGATTCCCACTTTCAAAGTAAGGGTATATGTTCCATACTCCATTAAATGAAGCATTATTGTTGGTAGGGAAGGTATCGAAATAATTGATTTCGGTCATGCTTGGAGTTGCATCGTATAGCCCATCAATTCTAATGATTCGGATACCTGCTGAATAGTTCGCTAAATAAAAACGATTTCCACGAACGTATCCATTGTGGTCAATAGCACTTGTTGGGCCACTGTATGTATAATGTAAGGAAGGGTTGTCCAAATCGTTAAGGTCGAACACGATGGTTCTGGTAGGAATTCCAGTATTGTCTTCATCCAATTCGTCCCCTACCAAGAAGAACCGCTTGTCGTCGGTAAACCACCCTTGGTGTGTGTAATTAACATTGCTATAAGCGATGGTCGAAATATTGGTTGGATTCGATTTATTGGTAACGTCTACAATAACCATATTGTTTTCGTTACATCCAATCATGATTTCCCTTCCAGTATAATCGGAATCGGGACCATCATAAGTCACTACCTGTGCGTCATGAAAGTAATCGCTAGGACCGTATTCACCAACAATAGTAGGGCTGGTTGGGGTAGATATATCCACAAAGATGGGTCCGTCACCAGAATTAGAACTTCTGTTTACCCCTACGATATACGCAAATCCAGAATCTTCATTTATTACAATATTGTGGGCTCGACCGTCATTACTTCCTCCGTCCCCTATAAACAGAAAAGCATCTTCAGAAAAAATCCTACTAGCTCCCCCTGTTGGGCTGGTAGAAAGTCCACGAAGGCGGGTAAGGTCGAAAACCTGCATGCCATCCGAAGTTACTTCACTAACAACAAAGGCATGGTTGTTATAAGTTTTTACATCCCTCCAAAGGTTACTACCTCCAGAATGGGAGTTCATTCTTCCTAAATAGCGGATGTTGGTAGGTGTGGAAATGTCTACAAAGGCAGTACCGTTGTCCAATGCAACAATAGCATATTCTTTACCGTCCATAGGATCGGTCCATCCCCAGGAATCCTGGGCTTCGGCAGCATTCATGTCGGAAGCAGAGATGTAATCCTGAAGGGTAATACCGTTACAGGGATAAATTCCTGCCATTCCCCCTGAACAAGGGGTTTGTGAATGAAGTGTTAGCGAAAAAGCAAAAATAATAAGTAAGGTAAGTAAGGATTTTTTCATGGGGGTAGATCTAGGGTTTTGGTTAAATTCAGTTTTTTTAGTCTCCTATAAATGAAAACTCTACGGTACATGGCATTTCCAGACCAATATATCCTTGTCCGGTTCCACTATCACCGTTGTTTACAAAATAGCTGTGGCCAGTATTTATACAATTACTTAGGTTAAAAGTATAATTATGGCCACCTCTAAGGTACAAATAATATACACTTGAACCATAGTGAACAAAAGCTTGACTTACTACAGCAGGGGAAACCTGGTCGCTGTGCGTTCCGTACGAGTGCATGTATATCCAGCCTTCGTCGTTGTTGTAAAAGCTTGAAGAAGGGTCTATGTCAACACCTGTTCCACTCATGGTAAAAAAGATGGCTCCTTCTGTGGTAGCCAAAGAAATGTCGTCTGTGTTTTGAAAATCACTCAATTCCCCACAGGCAAAATTTGCCCTTACCTCTACACGGTAAAATCCAGAATATTCTGGTGTAAAGGTTTGGTTGGTTAGCCCAGGGATATTGTCAGAATCACCAGGTTGAGGGTCTGAATAACTTTCCCGAATGGTAGTTCTGAAAGGAGCACTGGTTTGTTCAAATTTCTCATAATCGATCCGAATAAATTGAGCTTCCCATCGAGTTCCATTCCAAGCATACAATCCTGGGGAAACATCATTGGCCCCATTGGTAGTTAATGCTGTATTGTACACAACGGTTCCAATAGCCACATTTCCTCCATTTGGATTAATTACGGGTGATTGGACTGTATAATTACTTAAGGCAATACGCGGATATACAATTCCGTAACTTCCGTCGGCAACGTCCAAAGCTCCTTTGGGGCTCTGGGTACCAATTCCTACCTGAGCGTTGATTACTGAAAAACACCCAATGGCAAGTACAAAAAATATAGTTCTTAAAGAGTTATTTGTTTTCATAAGAGTGTTTTTTATTCGCCCATATAGTTGAACTCAATGGTACACGAGATATCGTTGTTAATGTTTATGTAACCCCTTCCGTTACCACTGTTTCCACTGTTTTGGAAAATGGTATTGGAATCCATGTCGAAATTGAGGGAAAAAGTATAATTCGTAGATCGAGTTAATGTTTTGTTCACGACGTAGGTAACCTGATGGAATTGGTTTTCGAAAATTCGATCGGTACCTCCATCGGAGTGATTATCATTATTAACACCCGAAAAACTCCTTACATCGAATTTATGGGGCACACTATTGAAGATGAAATTGAATTCCCCTCTTTGTGCTCCAAAATTGGCATATTGTGGGTTGGAAACGGTATTGAGTCTACCCCCTCCAAAATGTACATTAACAACAATGCGGTACTCTCCCGAAAAATTTGGGGTAAAGCTGGTGTTGTCGAATGCTATGGTCTGTACCCCGATATTACCATCGGTTCTTAAGGAAGCGGTGGTCTGTGTGGCGAGCATACTATCATTTTTATTGAACTGGGGGATCCATTTGGAACCTGTCCAGATATAAATGCCAGGATAAACGCTGGATGAACCTGCTGTGGAGGTATTGGTGTTATAAACCGTAGTTCCAGCTATCAACGAAGGGCCGTTGGGGTTAGTTATTGTTTCTACGTTCACATCGGTAAGGCTTACTGTAGGATAAATAAAACCAGTATTGCTTCCGCTAATATCCAAAACACCTTCTGGGGATGTGGTGTGAATTCCTACTTGGGCATTTAGGGAAACCAAGGGAACTAGTACTAAAAATAATATGGAGTAAAAGTTTTTCATAAGCTGTGTTTTTATTATTCGCCCAAATAGGTTATTTCTATATGACATGGTATATCGTAAGCCACATATCCAAGACCACTGCCAGATGTTGCATTGTTTACCATGGCATATCCAGCACCATGCAAAAACGAAAGGCTGAAGTTGGCTGTGTCGCCTGCATCCATGGTTGTGTAGAAAGTTCTATTAGTTTCTTCCCAAATGGCAAAATAGTTGGTAGCCCCTATAGAACCATCGTATGCTGTGGAGTAGGCACCTACAGGGATGGTATATGAACTACTGCCAAAATTAAAAGTGAATGTTCCATCAACCCTAGCAATATTTAAATGTCCTTGAGAGGTGCCGCTACTTACGTTAGGTACTTTAGCGCCTCCTGCACCAAAGTCCACACGAACGCTAATCCGGTACTTTCCTGTAAAGTCTGCAGTAAACGTAGTGCTGCTAATAACGGTTTGCGAAGATCCAGCAGCTGGCCTAAGCCCAACAGCACTTTTATATATTTCGTACTGCTTCTTTGGGAACTGAGGAATCCATTTGGCTCCATCCCATGAATATATTCCAGGGGCCACATCGTTGGTGCCCGTGGAAGTTGTAGCGGTATTATATATGGTTGTGCCTACTGGAATGCTCCCGGTTTGAGGATTGGTAACTGGAGCCTGCACAATCGAGGAAGTTAGGGCCGCCCTAGGCAGCACAACCCCCATGTTCGAGCTATTAATCTCCAAGCTACCCTGCGGCATTGAAGTGTTAATACCTACCTGAGAATAACAGGTAGTTGTAAGCAGCATTAGGAATAACCCCAGATGCTTTACATACGATACGTAGTTTTTCTTCATGATGTGGCGATTTGGTTTTTACCATGCAAAATTCACACAGTATTGTTTTACATCGTTAAAATTCTGCATATTATCGATCATGATCCTATGCTTAAAAATTGTTTTCGTTTAAATCACTGAAACTATCGACATGATCAATGAGAAAATACCGGTTGAATCTGCTTTGAAACGTACAAAGGATGTAAATGAAATGGGTGGGGATAGGGGGATCCATCCATTACTCCAAATGGGCTCAAAATGATGAGGTTGTAGACAACACCGAAGGAACTCGGTATTGTTTCTGGCAATACTTTACATAGCCAGCGCAGGTAGTCCATGGTAAAATGGGGTCTCATTCTATAATGGTTTTTAGTGATTTGGTTATAACAAGTTTACAGTTTAATATCTGTTAAAACCAAAAAAAATCGATGAAATGCGTTAAAAATCAGTTAAATAAGAAAAATACTACAAAATTATAAACGAAAGACGCGATTTCGATGAGTAAAGCGAAATCGCGTCTTTTAGAAAGAATTAGTGAACTATCTAAAAAATGTAATCTTATTTCATAGGCTTCGTAAGGCTTGGTTTTGAGGTCGTTTTTTCCATTTTACTCGAAACCCCTTCATGTTGAATTAACTCCGTTGGGGCATCAGGGAACCGTAAGTTTGCATAGCTGGATCCTGTACCAAATGCATCTCCAGATTGATCTTTCCTGTTGGCAACAATATGCCAGGAAAAGGCAACGTTCGATTTTCCTCCTTGGAGTTCCTTTACCACAAACCCTTGAGCCGTTTTATTGGTCACATATACGCCATTGCAATCCCCTTCCAATTGTATAAATACCTTTAATGGATGGTTTTTGTCTACTACAATGTTTTGGGAAAAGATTGGGTCTATGGTAATTTGTGCCATACCATTTGTTAGTTCCCCTACACCATAATCTTCGAACAGTACCTCTGGGGCTTCTGGGGCAAACATTACTTTTTTGGTGTCGTTTTTATTGGCTCCCTCAACAATGGTAGAAACCGTACCGTTTCCTATAATCTTATATAAGGTACCATTGAAGTTCGCTCCTGCATAAGCATAGGAGGGAGTGGAGCTTCCACTGTAAAAGTATCCTCCGTAGTACATGGTTCCTGCTCCTGCAAGACTGTTGGTGGTATACCCAGCCAAACTGGCTTGGGGATCCCTTGAATCTGCATCCAAATTAGATCCTGTGTAGTTGGTTTTGAATAATCCAGCCTGTAAATCGCCATAGGTGGTAATGGGCCCTTCGGTTAAGGCATACATCCCCAAATCTATGGCGTTGGCATCTAAACCAACTGTACGGTATCCGACTGGGGAAACTGAAGCAAAGCTTCCGGAAACAGCTCGTACTCCAATGTTCTGCGCAGCTCCTGAGGTAGGTCTAACCCCTGCAAGACTCCAAATACCATTTGCATTGTTAGTAGCGGTTCCTAAAAATAACCCTCCTCCAGATACAGCATTGCTGGCATCCGATTGTCCAAATACACCCCAAGCAGCAAGCGAATGTCCAGAGACACCATCCCCGGTTCCTGTATCGGTACCGTAAATGGCAGCTTGGTCACCAGCGGTTTCGGCTATAATCCCATAAGGCTGGGCTGCATTGTTTACTCGAAGGCCTGCATTGGTATAAGGAGTATTACCGATTCCAACAGTTCCTGCAGCATCTACACGCATGCGTTCCGTATCATCGGTTCTAATTACAAAAGAAGTGGCATCGGTGGTTCCCAGGAAGTTGGTAGTGGGGTTTGTCCCTGCATTTCCTTCCAGGGACCAATCCCTACCCCCAGTTCCTCCCATGGCTACCCATTGAGTTCCGTCCCAATAGTAAAAACCTGGAAGCACTTCGGTACTGCCGCTACTGGCAGAAGCTGTATTGTATACCAAGAGCCCTGTAGATGGTGAAGTTACAGGCGTCGCAGAAGCTGTGGAAGTCAACGCAACCCTATTAATAAGAATTCCCCTGTCCGTGTAGGCCAGTTCTAATTGTGCACTGGCATTAGGGCTTCCCGTTCCCATTCCAATGTTGTCATTGGCACCATCTACAAATAGAGTGTTGTCTACATTCAAAGTACTTATGCGGGTATTTATGTCGGCATTTCCATTATTGATCAATAATTGATCATTACTTCCTTCGTTCAGCTCGATAAATTCACGTCCTCCAGCAGAAAAGTTAAGACGGTCACTACTGCTTCTCCACATCCCAGTATTGCGATCGTTATTCCAGCTATAAAAGGGCAATCCATTGGTTCCATTTGCCATGGCATGTACCTGATTTGAGTTGGGGATCCGCAATCGTTCCACCCCGTTGGTTACAATACCAAATTCGTCAGCTGCGGGACTATAAAATCCTTTGTCGGGATCACCTGTCCAGCCAAAAAGGGGATTAGCAGCTGTTCCAGCTGTATTGGCACGAATGCTTCCATCACTTAAGATGGAAAGGCGTTCCGTTCCAGCAGTACTGAAGGCTAGCTCATCGTTGCCAGATCGATACAGCCCCGTATCGGGATCTGTGTCCCATTGAATGAGCGGGGATGAAGCCGATCCGTCGGAATAGGCAATAAGACTACCGCTGGTGTCCATCCGGAAACGATGATTGTTGTTGGTTCTAAAGGTGAGATCGACGTTGTCTAAGGTTCCGACAAAATCCAAATTGGGATCGGTACCGGTATTACCACGTTCCTTCCAATCGTCACTACTTATAGGTATCCAAAGGGCTCCATTCCAATAATAGAATCCTTTTCCGGTTGTGGTATTGGTATTGTAAACCAAAAGACTTTCTGTTGAACCACCAGTTATTGGGGAAATGGTGTTTAGGTCTGCTATGCTTACTCTAGGAACTAACATTCCTTTATCTGTACTTTCCACATCGAGCATGGATCCCGGTTGTGGTGAGGTCGTGTTGATCCCTACCTGAGACCAACCATTTCCGCTAAGACATAATGCTATCACGGAAAAGATGCATAATTTTGTTAGTAGATAAGATTTCATAAGCATGAGGTTTTAGATTCATACAATTATAAAAAATTTTATCGATGAAATACAAAAAATACCGATGAAATACATAATATTTTAACTTTTTTATTATTTTAAATGTTAAAATTCACTTTTCGGAAAGTGTTAAAATTTACTTTTTTGTTGAATTTCTTTTGTCTTAGAAATCAGAATGTTACGTTTTTCATAAAAAAATGTTCAGTTTAAGGCTGTATTTTGCATTTAATGCATTTTTCGCGTGAAAGCTGTTTTTATGCCAATTTTAATCGAGAGTTTTGTTTTTTTCTGAAGTTATTTCGCCCATTCAAACCATAAATCCTAATCAATTTTCATTGAAAATCAGTGGATTGGATTTGCTTCGTGAAGATCTTATTGATGATTTCGTGTCTGGAAATAAATTCAGAAAATTGAAGTACAATCTCCAAGAGGCACGTTCTCAAAACAAAAAATGCCTACTCACTTTTGGAGGTGCTTATTCCAACCATATTGCCGCTGTAGCAGCCGTAGGCAGCAAAGAGGGAATTAATACCATTGGAGTTATTAGGGGTGAGGAGTTGGAGACAATACCAAGAAACCCAACACTGGCATATGCCGAAAACTGTGGTATGAAGCTTCATTTCGTCACTCGAGAAGATTACAAAAAGAAAGAAGACCCTTCTTTCCTTATTGAATTACAGCGTACTTTGGGGGATTTTTATACATTACCGGAAGGGGGAACAAATTCCTTAGCTGTAAGCGGGTGCGAGGAAATCCTTTCAGAAAGGACAACACAATACGATTATATCTGTGTTCCTGTTGGTACTGGGGGTACCTTGGCAGGATTGGTTAGTGCATCGGAAGTACATCAAAAAGTGATTGGTTTTTCTGCATTGAAGGGAACATTCCAGGAAAAAGAAGTGAAAAAATATACAGATAAAACCAATTTCAGGATTTTAGATACCTATAGTTTTGGAGGGTATGGTAAAATAGATGTAGGTTTGGTACGTTTTATCAATGATTTTAAAGAAAAGACCCAAATTCCCCTAGATCCCATCTATACAGGTAAAATGATTTTTGGGGTGTTCGATCTCATAAAAAATGGTTTTTTTGAGGAAAAGAGCAACATCTTAATGATCCATACGGGAGGCTTACAAGGAATAAAGGGAATGAACGAAATACTAAATAAGAAGAACTTACCTCAAATTGAATAAGATGAACACAAAATGGATTCCCCTATTGGCGTTACTACTTTTGCTGGTTGTTTCCTGTAAATCGAAAAAACGATCGGTTACTTCTAAAAAAGGTACAACTACAGAGAAAGTGGTTGTTAAGGATAAAGGTGGTAAAGTTATTGTTCAACCCAATGACAAAACACCGCAAACCAATCGACCCAGTGCCAATGCCCCTTATGCAGAAGTGGTTGCTTTTTATATAGACACTTACAGTGGTATTGCTAAGGATGAAATGTTGCAATATGGGATACCCGCCAGTATTACCTTAGCCCAAGGGATATTGGAAAGTGGAGCTGGTCGTGGGGATCTTACCAAAAGGGCGAACAATCATTTTGGAATAAAATGCCACAATAGTTGGACGGGCGATAGGGTATATCATGACGATGATGAAAAGGGGGAATGTTTCAGAAAATACAGGGATGCCAAATACTCCTTCAGGGATCATTCCCTGTTCCTAACCCAAAGGAGTAGGTACCAAGGGTTGTTTAAATTAAGGAAGGACGATTATAAGGGTTGGGCCAAAGGCTTAAAAAAAGCCGGATATGCCACAGACCCCAAGTATCCGAACAAACTCATTAGCATTATTGAGCGCTACAACCTTACCCAATACGACGAAGAAGTATTGGGCAAGAAGGGTGGATCCAAAAAGAAAAAGAACGACGACCAGATAAAGACCTATGTTGTAGTTAAGGGAGATACGCTTTACAGTATTTCCAGACGATTTAATATGACAGTCGATACCTTAAAGCGGTATAATGGATTGCTCACCAACGATATTTCTGTTGGGCAAGTATTATATTTGCATCCTGTAAAAGGACGATAATTTTTTTCCATGATCTATAAAAGGAGTAGTGCCCTCTTTGCAGAGGCACAAAAGGTGATCCCAGGCGGGGTTAATTCACCCGTAAGGGCATTTAAAGCGGTAGGGGGCGATCCTATATTTGTTAAAGAAGCCAAAGGAGCTTATTTGTATGATGAAGATGACAATATGCTAATCGATTACATCAACTCTTGGGGCCCGATGATTTTGGGACATGCCCAAGCCGATGTGGTAAGTGCTGTCATCGAAAAAGCCAAGAAAGGAACCTCTTTTGGTATGCCTACTGAATTGGAAACCGAAATTGCTGCTTTGGCGGTTTCCATGGTACCCAACATAGACAAAATACGTTTTGTAAACAGTGGTACCGAAGCCTGTATGAGTGCGGTACGTCTAGCTCGTGGATTTACGGGAAAAGATAAAATCATAAAATTTGCGGGTTGTTACCACGGTCATAGCGATGCTTTTTTAATACAAGCAGGAAGCGGTGCCATCACTTTTGGAACTCCCAATAGCCCTGGCGTGACCGAAGGAACTGCGAAAGATACCCTTTTGGCTAGATACAACGATCTGGCTCATGTTGAAGAAATTATTACTCAGCATAAAGGCGACATTGCCTGTATTATCCTAGAACCCGTAGCAGGAAATATGGGGTGTATTCCACCTGTAGCGGGCTTTTTGGAAGGCCTTCGGAAATTGTGTGATGCACATGGGATCTTGCTCATTTTTGATGAAGTAATGACAGGTTTTAGATTGGCAAAAGGCGGTGCTCAGGAATTGTTGGGTGTAGACGCTGATATTGTAACCTTTGGAAAGGTAATAGGCGGAGGACTACCAGTAGGAGCCTTTGCAGCCCGGAACGAAATCATGGACTTTTTGGCACCACAGGGACCTGTATACCAAGCAGGAACGTTAAGTGGAAATCCACTTGCTATGGCGGCAGGATATGCCATGCTTAGCACGTTGAACGATCGTCCAGAAATCTTTAGTTCCATTGCAGAAAAAACTGAATACTTGCATCAAGGTTTGGAACAAGCCCTTATCGAAAATAGCGTTACGCATACCATTAATAGATTGGGCTCCATGATTTCCGTACATTTTTCGGAAACTCCGGTTCGGGATTTCGATACGGCAACGAATGCTGCCAGTGGTGATGCTTTCAAAAAGTTTTTCCACAATATGTTGGGCCAAGGAATCTACATTGCGCCAAGTGCTTACGAAACCTGGTTTATTTGTGATGCCCTTTCCCGTGAGGATTTGGATAAGACCATCGAAGCTTGCAGGAAAGCTTCTAAAGATATTGCATAAAAAAAGGCTCCGATTTTCGGAGCCTTTTTTTATCTGTTCTATAGAACTATTGTTCTAGTGTAAGCCATGTTTTATATTGCTCGTCTGTCAATATTTTTTTCATAGCAGTTTGCAGTTCTTCGTCAAGCTTTTTCTTTTCAGCAGTTGAAGCACTATCGGTTTTACCCGCAAGGCGTTTGTGACCTGCTTTGTGATGTACCAACGCTCTGAAAAGAGAACGTTGTTGGTCCCCGTTAAGCTCCAAAGCTTCGCTCAAGTCTGCAGTTTGTTTTTTAGCAACAACCTCAGGTCTGTCCTGGTCTTGCTTTAAACTTTGGGCATTTGCAGTGTTCATCCCCAAAAAAAGCGCGAATGATAAAGCGATAACTTTAAAAATATTTTTCATGGTTTTTTAATTTAAGGTCACTAAAGTAACCAATTTAGCATCAAATAACCAAGAACTGAGCCAAAAAACTATCAACGTCCCTGTCGCATCCCGCGTTGCATTTTATGATAACGTTTTCTGTGCCTGCTTTTTTCGAATTTCTCGAACTGTTCTTCGGACAGGATTTCCTTTAATTTGGCTTTTACGGCAATTTGCGAATCCAAACGCTCTATACTGCGTTGATAAAACTCTTCGCTGGAAATGTCTTCCCGTTTTTTCCTTTCCCCATCTCGCTTGGGGCGGTTGTTTTCGGCTTCCAACAATACCGCTTTTACCTGCCCTTGCTGGTTTTCGGTAAGATCCAGGCTTAGTGTCATCCGCTTGGTTTTTAGCTCAGCACGTTGTTCGGGGGTTAATTCCTGCATTTTCTCGATCATTTTTCCACGTTCTCCTCCCTTTCTTGGCTGACGCCCTTGCGAGAACGCATAAGAAGAAACCATTAAAAGGCACATAAGCATTACTACTTTTTTCATTTGTTTTTCATTTTTAAGTTCAACGTCTTTATGACTTGTGTCTAGGAGAAGGGTTTAATGATTCAGAGATAAAATTTTGTTAAAGAAATACTTATCCCTTTTTTTCACTCATTGAAGGGGGCTGTTCCCTCAAGCTATGTTGTTTAGGGGTTATGGCTCGTCTAGTTTTACTCCACAACTTTTAAATTGAATAATGATGAAAAGTAAACTTCTTTTACTGGCGTTGCCAGTATTGTTTATCGCTTTTTATGTTTCTGCTTCTTTTTCGGAAGGGGACTATGCAGAAACCAAGCGAACCTTGCAACCTGAAGAGGGTTGTGTTTTTATGACGGTAATGGGGGAGCAGCCTTCAGACAATTTCGACGTTTTCAAAAACAATGAAAACCTAAAAGGATCTGTTCGGGATGGCTTGGCGTGGTTGCACGATGCACAACTTCCCAATGGAGGTTATGGAGCAGGGAGCCACAATGCCCAGCATGTTAGGGATCCCCATGCTGTAAAGGCAGATCCAGCAACCACAGCCATGGTAGTACAGGCTTTTTTACGAAGTGGAACCACCCTTAACAAAGGGAAGTACTCCCAAAATTTGAAAAAAGCCATTTCCTATTTGTTGGAAACTGTAGAGAATTCGGAAAAAGGAAGCGCCTATATTACCGATGTGCGTGGTACACAGATTCAAACAAAATTGGGGGAAAATATCGACGCGGTGCTTACTGCACAAGTATTGTCCAATATTTTAGACCGAAACCTTAAGGGGATCAACAAGAAGCGGATCAATAAATGTTTGGATATCTGTGTTTCCAAGATAGAGCAGGGAACCGATGCTTCGGGAAGACAAAAAGGAGCTGGTTGGGCTGGTGTTTTGCAAAGTGGGCTGGCTACCAGTGCCTTGGAGGCGGCACAAGCAGTTGGAGCTGATGTGGAAGAAGAGGTTATCGAGCGTTCCAAAAACTATCAGAAAAGCAATTACGATTCCAAAAGCGGGAGCGTAAACACGGCCGATGGAGCAGGAGTTATGTTGTATGCGGTGAGTAACAGTGTACGTGCAAGTGCTAAAGAAGCGAGAAAGGTGAAAGAAGATCTGGAAAAAGCCAAGAAGGAAGGCAAAATAGACAAAGACGCAACAGTGTCTGTGGAAACCTTGAGGGATATAGGGTATGACGAGACTACGGCTATGGAATACAATACTTCTTATGAAATTTATGAATCTGCCAAGAACAGGGCTCAGCAGGAAGATGTTATGGTTGGGTTTGGTAACAATGGAGGTGAAGAGTTCCTTAGTTTCTTGCAAACCGGCGAATCTTTGGTGGTGAACCAAGACAAGGATTGGAGAAAATGGTATGACGACATGAGTGGTCGTATTTTGAAAATTCAAAACCAAGATGGAAGCTGGAATGGCCATCACTGTATTACAAGTCCAGTGTTTTGCACAGCCACCAGTTTGTTGTTGCTTACCGTAGAAAACGACATCGATTTTTTAAGTAAAGTAGGTGAAGAGTAGTCTAAAAAGGTCTTGATTTATAAAAGCAGGGGTGTCTTCTTTTGATGTTGTTACGCGCCCTGCTATTTTTAGACTACAAATAGTTTAGGTTGGTTAAACACCGCCCAAGTCCGTCGATAGGGATATCGGCCCCCTATGCCAAAAGGAGGAGCACTTGGGCGGTGTTTCGTTTATCGCATGGCCACCAACTGAAGGGTGGTGTCATATAAAGGATTTCGTTCCATTTTGGATTTTAACCAAGCATAAAAACTCATCACAAAAACATCTTCCTGCGAAGCTTCCTTCCAGGTAAAAGAGTCTTCTACTTTTTCTTTAAAATCATCGGTTTGTATTTCTGAAGGATATTCGTAAGCATAGCTTACCAACTTCATGAACTGTACAACCCGGGTTTCGTTTTCTTGGGAGAGTCTTTTAAAGAACCGTCGTTCAAAACTTTTCATGCGCGCAAGCACCAATTCCAATCGGTTTAGTTCTATAAGCAATAGGATTTCGATAATGTTTTTTTTCAAAACCCAAATCCAACCCGCCTTTTTTTCATACCAACGATCACTGTGGGATAGTTGTTTCACGATTTGATAGGCATCACTATGGCTTCCCTGTTGAAAGAGCAGCATGATTTTGGTCAGGATTACATCCAGCGAATCGTTGGGGTAAGCATTTAAGAGGGTAATGGCCTGGTTGGGGTCACCCGTATAATTAAAGTTAAGGGCTTTCAGTAGGACCAGTTTTTCCTGAAAGCGATTGAAATAGGCACGGTTGTTCCTTAGCATAAGAGCCTCCATTTGTTGGGAAAATTTCATGGAAAGCCCAAAGTTGCGATTCCTGAAATGCATCGTGGCCATGAGGTGCTCTATTTCTATTTGGTAGTAGAGGTATTTCTTTTCGGGTGCGTCTTTTTTATGAACAATGGCGTATAAATCTTCCATAAAAGGTGCTATCTGGTGAAAATCACTTTGCATACTGGCAGCCGAAAAAGCCGTGCTCATCAACTGAAAGATGGATTTGAAGCTTAAACTCTGATCTAATTTCAATTCGAAATCGGAAAAAGCTTGGGTTATTACCTGATTGATGGATTGGGGACTGCCTAAACGCAATTTCGATTTTATGGTCGCGTAGGCCATGTTAAGGCGTTGCTCTAACTGAAAGTGCGCAAGGTTCTGTTGAGAAACTGCTATCAGTTCCTCAATGTCTAAATTAGTTTGTGTGTGGGCAAATTGTATTTTGGTATGGTAGATTTCGGTAAGGATGGCATAAAGATCCAGCTGCAATGCCTTTTTTTCTGCCTTGGATAAGGTTTTGTGCCCCAGTTTATACTGTTTGTGTTCAAAAAATATGCGGCTCGCCAACAATAATTTTAGGATTTCCAACTCATCACTGGTTTCCCCTTGAAAGTTTTGGGTGGCTATAAAATCGATCAAGCTATCATGGAGCCGTTTGCTAAGGGCGTGGTAGGCGTTTTTTGAAGCAGTGCCGTATAGCAGAACATCCAGTTCCTTTGTAATTCCTTGGTTTATGAGTTTAAAGAGCTCTATGTTTTTAACATCGCCCCTTCGGTTCTTTTTACGGAGTTGGACTACAAATTCCCGTTTGTCATCTTCAGATAAAAGATCGGTTATTTGATATAATGTATTCATTTATATCATAATTAATTTATATATAAATATACCTTTTTATTGCCATTAATTAACTAATATTTTATTTTTAAATCGTAAGTTTTTTATGAATATAGTATTTTTTTGATGCTCATTTCCCTACATATTTGTTCCGTAATCAAATTAAATCATCAAAACATTGGATTATGGAAAATCAAATTTTTAAAGACAAGAAACCAGTTAATGCCCCTTTAATCGATAAGATCGAAAAAAAGAAAGGGGAGTTCGAATGTAGGCCCACACCAGCTTTTATCTCTGCATCGTGGTTTGCCCTTTTTGTTGGGATGGTATCCTATTGCGTGGGCTTGTGGAACTCTGGTATGGAACTAAACGAGAAAGGCTATTATTTCACCATACTATTATTTGGTCTTTTTGCCGTGGTTTCGGTACAGAAAAGCGTACGGGATAAATTGGAAGGGATACCCGTAACCGAAGTCTATTACGGAATTAGTTGGTTTGTCACCATAGCTTCCATTCTTCTGCTCATTATAGGTTTATGGAACGCCGACATGGAACTGAGCGAAAAAGGATTTTACGGCATGTCGTTCCTTTTAAGCCTTTTTTCGGCCATTGCAGTTCAGAAAAATACTAGAGACGTTCACTTTTTGGATAGAAAAGCGAAAAAGTAATTCACTCAAAACAGGAGCTTGTTTTGCAGGTTCCTGTTTTGATGATGGGGTGCGCTACCCAAAAGCCCCGTCTTCGGGCGGGGTTTTATTCCTATATTATTCACATTTCTTTAGAATACAAATTTAATTTCGAGGCAAGCCTCGAAGTATTTAACCCTCGCTATGCGAGTAAATAGAAAGTCATGAGTGCAAAATTTGAAAAAGAACTACAGCATCTGGTCAGTAATAATGTGATCTCGGAAGCTGTATCCAAAAATATTTCTGAATATTATGCCAGTCAGAAAATAGATTCCCCCAACAAGCTCTTTACCATTTTTGGGGTGTTGGGTTCTGTTCTGGTAGGTTTGGGAATTGTATTGATCCTTGCCCACAATTGGGATGGGTTTTCCCGAACCGTGAAAACCATTTGGGCCTTTATTCCTTTGGTGATAGGCCAACTTTTTACAGGCTTTGTCATATTAAAAAAGAAAAGCGCTGCTTGGAAGGAAACGGCAGCCGCCTTTTTGTTTTTTGCCATAGGGGCTTCCATTTCATTGGTAAGCCAGATTTATAACATACCGGGTTCTATGCCATCCTTTTTGCTTACTTGGATTGTTTTGGCAGCTCCCTTGATATACTTGCTGCGGTCGCATACGGCGACATTGCTGCATCTTATTTTTGCGACCTCTTACGCTTGTAATTTGGGTTATTTTAACGAGGCCATCCCTTGGGCCTATCTAGCTATGCTGGCTTGGATACTGCCTTTTTACTATAACCAGATCCAGAAAAACCCCGATGCGAATATTACGGGCATTTACCATTGGTTTATTTGCTTGAGTTTAATCATTTCCTTGGGCAGTTTTATAAGTGGTAGTGAGCTATTTGGCTTTCTTATCTACATCCTCCTCTTTGGGCTTTTTTACAACTTAGGGAAACTCCCCTTTTTCGATACTAGTAAACTCAGGGCCAATGCATACCTTTTAACGGGATCACTGGGAATGGTCTTTATTTTAATGGTGTCCAGTTTTCATTGGTTTTGGGAAGAAGGTTCCATGAGCAGGTATGGCAACGTGGAAATTGCCTTGGCATTGGTTTTGGGATTGGCGACAATAGGGGTGATCCTATATCTTTTCAAAAGGAAAAAAATGAACGAATTCAATCTGTTCCAGTATGCGGCACCCATATTCGCCATTGTTTATTTACTCCCTATTTCGGATAAATTTATCCCAGTAATTCTCATCAACATCTTGACTTTTGCATTAGGGGTTTTTGCCATACGCATAGGTGTAAAACGGGCTCGGTACAGCATCCTTAACTATGGAATGCTGATTATTGCAACGCTCATTGCCTGCCGATTCTTCGATACCGAAATTTCGTTTGTGATCCGAGGACTCTTGTTTGTGGGTATAGGCATCGGCTTTTTTGCCACCAATTATTTCATGTATAAAAAACAAAAACAGTTAAGCAATGAATAAGTTAGCAATCACCATAGGATTCCTAGTCATGGTAGCTGCCCAGTGGTATGTGCCTGGAAGTATGATTTGGGAACAGGAACGAACCTTGACCGAGGGCACACCCTATAAGTTTAAGACCAGACCTGTGGATCCTAACGATCCTTTTCGGGGGAAGTATATCGTCATGCGTTATGAAATAGATTCGTATGCTTTTAAGGATTCCATTCCAGAGTTTTCCAGGGAGGAGATGTATGTGTACATCAAAGAAGGAAAAGATGGTTTTGCAGAGGTTGCCGAAGTAAGTGCAACACCCCTGCAAACGGATTGGGATTATGTAAAGGTGAGTGATGCTTATATCATAGGGAAGGAAATTCATTTCGATCTGCCATTCGATCGTTTTTATATGGAAGAAAGCAAGGCATATCCAGCAGAGGTCGCTGTACGGAATGCACTGCGACAACCTGATTCCTTGGCGCCGGTTTGTTATGGCTTGGTGTACATAAAAGGGGAAACGGCCGTTTTGGATAATGTATTTATAGGCGATATAAACATTAAGGAGTTTGTGGAAAACCAAGATGAAGACTGATTCTTTGGATAGGGTAAAAGGGCAAATCTCCAATGAACGCAGGAAATGGGAGGTACTTGCTGTAGTTGGGACTGCATTGGGGAAGTTCGTTTTTATGGACTTCCTCAATTGGAGATTCCCTTATGTGGCTGTTGCCGTTGTAGGTTGGGTTGTATATATCTTATACCGAAAACAGAAAGTTGATGGGGTTGCAAAATACTGGGGTTTTCGTGTGGATAATTTTAAGAAGGCCTTACAATGGGTCTTGCCTTTTGGGATCTTTTCGGTTATTGTTTTTGTGGCGATTGGCGTATGGCAGGGTAGTCTTAACCCTACGTGGCATATATTCCCCATTCTTGTTACCTATCCCATTTGGGGAACCATACAGCAATTTTTGCTTATAGCTTTGGTAGCGGGTAATTTAAAGGACGGTGGGTTTGGAAAGTTGACGAATCCTCAAATCATTTTTGGGACAGCGGTCGTATTTTCCTTAGTGCATTACCCTTCGTATTGGCTTATGGGCGGCACCTTTTTATTGGCCTTGTTTTATGGATTTGTATACCTCAAGGAACGGAATGTATATGTGTTGGGCCTGTTTCATGGGTGGCTTGGTGCCATCTTTTATTATACCGTAGTTGGAACAGACCCTTTCGAAGATGCTTTTATGAGTTTACTATCATAAAGTTGGAGTTCTCGACTGCGCTCGAACTGACAGGAATATTTTTTAGATAATCCCACACATGTTATTCGGTTCCTATCTGGTCGATTTCGAGATCATTGGTTCCCTTAGGGTCGGGGCCATATTTGTTAGGGCCTTTGTCTCCATCGATACAGTACAAAACGAGCAAAACAATGCCGCCAATCCAACTAATAAAAGGGATGATGCCTATAAGATAGAGCCAACCCGATTTGCCTGTATCATGCAACCTACGTACCGATACAGCGATAGTGGGTATTATTAAAGCTATCCAAAAAAGCAAAATAAGTAATAAACCAATAAAATACATAGGAGAATCTGGATTGCTAGAGCCAATCCCAGCAAACATAATAAATACGGGTACTAGAAAGATAATAATGGTCATTAGTGTGAAATACCAATATTCAGACCTTCTAGCCCGCCCTTCGAAATTGGCATAATTGTGTATGACTACTTTTTTCCACCAGTCGAACATATTGTAGTCCGCTTCTTGCTTTTCAATAATCATAATTTGGTTTTTACGTTGAAGCGACTAAAATAACAATTACCTACAAATGAACTAGGTGGAGGATAGTAATTCATGAAAAATCCTGAGAAGGCTTAAGGAAATATCCTTTCATTTACTACAACACGTGCGTCTATGGTTAGAGCCTATCGTAATAGTTCACTACAATAACATGATGATCGCGGTCTATGGCATAGTATCCAACGGCAACGCCACGACTTCGTTCGGTCATCATGGCTTGGTAGTGCCCTCCTTGGGGACCTTCTTCGTAAAATAACTTAGGGACCCACCAAACGGATCTTTCAACGGTACCATCAGAATCATCACCGCCTCTACCGCCTCCGGCAGCTCCCTGGGATCTCCAACCACAATCGTCGCTCCAGTGTACGGTTCCGTTTTCCAGTGCAAACCGTGCTTCACGGGCAGCACATAATTCATGCTCTACAGCTCGCACAAAAGGAGGCAAACCGTGGATGCTTCTAAACTCATTGATTCTATTGGTGGCATATTCGCCGACATCGACATATCCGCAATAGGGGTCGTCCGCCATTAGCAGCATGGTACCATCATTACATACATTATCGGGGTTGTCATCGCCATCTGGGAATTGGCCTACAATCGAAGTTGTCAATCTAGATTGTACTTCGGCATCGGTAATTCCTAGATCGATAAGGGGGCTATGTTGCTCTTCGGATTCTTTCGAACAGGACAGTTGAAGGGATATACAACAAAACAATACGAAGTAGGCAAGAAGCTGGGGATTACGTGGGGAGTAATTCATTTCCTTGTTTTTTAGGTTTGTAATTTACTGTTGGGGCAGTATAATCGGTACTCATAATACCAACTATATTCTCAAACGTATTAAAAATCAATAAAGTATGTTGCGGGTGTTCTTGTTCTTAACTATATAGAAATGAGCTTTAAGCTAAAAAAACTAAGGGTGCCTACTACTAGACCCCCTCTATTTTTAAACTATGTGTTTGTATGGTTAGCCAATAAACTCCACATCCAATGAAGTTTCGGTTTTTTCCACTTTGGCCACTTTGTTTTTGGTAAGTTCTTTAATGGCTTTGTCCCACTTTTTATTGGACAGTCCGGATTGCTCTTTTAATTCCACCAGCGGTAACCTTTGCGCCTTTTTAAGCCCTTCCAGTACTGCTTTGGCATCATCGCTTAAAGCAACCTGCTTCACCTCCGGTTTCATTTGTGGGAAGAAAAGCACTTCCTGTATGGACTCATTGTTGGTCATGAACATGGTTAAGCGATCGATTCCAATCCCGATTCCCGAAGTAGGAGGCATTCCGTACTCCAGCGCGCGCAGGAAATCCTGATCTATAAACATGGCCTCGTCGTCCCCTTTTTCAGAAAGTTTCAACTGGTCTTCAAAACGTTCTCTTTGATCAATGGGATCATTCAACTCCGTATAGGCATTGGCTAGCTCCTTTCCATTCACCATCAACTCAAAACGTTCGGTAAGTCCTGCTTTGCTTCGGTGCTTTTTGGTCAAGGGGCTCATTTCCACAGGATGATCTATTATGAAAGTAGGCTGTATGTAGTTATGCTCACATCTTTCACCAAAGATTTCGTCGATCATTTTTCCGATTCCAAAGGTTTCGTCCACTTCAAGATCCAAAGCCTTGCATACTTCCCGAATCTCTTCTTCACTTTTTTGGTGGAGATCGTACCCTGTATGTTCCTTAATGGCATCCAAAATACCGATACGTTGGTAAGGTGCTTTGTAGTCGATGAGGTTATCGCCAAATTGTACTTTGGTAGTACCGTGCAATTCCAAAGCAACCCTTTCAAGCAGCTTCTCGGTGGTATCCATCATCCAGTGGTAGTCCTTATAGGCGGCATACATTTCCATTACCGTAAATTCAGGATTGTGGGTACGGTCCATCCCTTCGTTGCGGAAGTCCTTGGCAAATTCGTAGACCCCGTCGAAACCACCAACAATCAATCGTTTTAGGTACAATTCGTTGGCGATGCGTAAATACAATGGAATGTTAAGCGCATTGTGGTGCGTTACAAAAGGACGTGCAGCGGCTCCCCCAGGAATGGGTTGCAAAATAGGCGTTTCCACTTCCAAGAACCCCATCTCGTTGTAAAAGTTACGGATGGTGTTGTTTATTTGGGTTCGCTTTATGAATGTATCCTTTACTTTGGGATTCACGACCAAATCGGCATAGCGCTGTCTGTAGCGAAGCTCGGGGTCGGTAAATGCATCGAATACTACTCCGTCTTTTTCTCTCGGCAAGGGAAGGGGCTTTAGGGCTTTGGAAAGTAGCGTAAACTCCTTTACCATCACGGTCTTTTCGCCCACCTGAGTGGTGAAAAGTTCCCCAACGATTCCTATAAAATCGCCAATGTCCAACAGTTTTTTATAGACATCGTTGTATAGGGTTTTGTCTTCCCCAGGACAGATTTCGTCACGGTTAAAATATACCTGAACGCGTCCTTCGCTATCCTGAAGTTCAGCAAAAGAAGCTTTTCCTTGAATGCGACGGGACATCAAACGTCCAGCAATGGTCACCTTTTTCCCTTCCGAAAATTCCTGTTTTATCTTCTCTGAAGTATGATCTACAGGATACAATTCGGGTGGATAAGGGTCTATCCCCATTTGGCGCAATTGCGCTAGCTTTTCGCGTCGTACGAGCTCTTGTTCTGAAAGTTGCATAGCAGTCTATAAAAATAAGTGGCAAAGATACAGACAAACTATGTGTTTTTCAATTCCGGACTTCTATTTATCCCCTTTGCGCTTAGTTTGTCCCCTACCCAGGGTTCGTTAATTGGTTAAGGGCGCTTTTGTAATCTTCGTTATCGGGGTCCAAGGAAAGGGCTTTTTCATAATTTTCCTTGGCGTCTTGATACTCACCTACTTGCTTCAGTTTTGAAGCCAAACTTGCATACACCCTAGGTTCTTCAGGAAAAAGTAAAACGTTTAGTCTTGCCGTTATAATGGCTTCTTCTTTTCTATGAGCATAAAAAAGCACACTGGAATAGGTGTTGAGTTCGTACATGTTTTTTACCTCCTTTTTTAGTTTGGGAAGCAGTTTTTTGTACTTCCTGTTGAACTTTTCGATGTCCATTTCGGTAAGCATATCATTCACCAAGGTCACACCGTTATAATTAGGGATGTATTCTTCTTTTTGAACAATCTTTGCTAGATCCGCTTCCAAGGATTCTACGGGGGATTCTACAATGCGGTTGATTTCCCTCCCGTTTTTGTAGATAATAAAAGTGGGTACCCTATGTATGTTGAGTGATTCGTGTTCCCCGCCAGGGCTTTGCTTGTAGGTGTCCCGGTCCCTGCTCACAGCCACAAGGGTTAAACGGTCCAGTGGGAATTCTGCAGCTTCCAAAACATGGTAGAAACGTGGAACCTCCCGTTTACTGTCCCCACACCAAGTGCCCATAAAGGCTTTTATGGTGTATGTGTCCAAATGGTTTTGCAAAGTATCTATAGCAACAGGGTTTGGTTGGTATTCGTCGTAGTTTTTGGTGAACCACGAAGTGTAATTTTCGGAAGAGAGCCCCTCTTTGTTTATTTTTCCCAATAGGTAAGGCGATTTCCCTTCGGGAAGGATTTCTTGGTTAAAGGTTTGTGCATGGCTCAATACACATAGCGATAAAGAAAGTAAGGTTGCGATGGTTTTCGTTTTCATCTTTGTTCGTTTTTTGGTTTTTGATGGTACGAAGATGAAGGCGATGTGCTAAAATGAAAAGAAACCTACGTTTGAAATAGGGTCTAGACCCCCGGTGGAATTTAGGAAAGACGGGGCTTACGCCAATTTCTGCTTTACTTCTTCCCGCGAAGAAACATTCAGTTTTTTGTACACATTGTTAATGTGTGTTTTCACAGTACTTACACTTACAAAAAGGAGGGACGCAATTTCTTTGTTGCTTTTGTCCTGAAGGATGAGCTCCAACACTTTGTTTTCCTGTTGGGTTAAATGGCTCTTGTCGAATTCCTTTTGTTGCAGCCGCTTGTTTTTTCTGAAGAAGTAATAATTCCCAGCTAAGGAAAGAATGGCGATACCACTCAACAACCAAAACCACCAAGGTAGGCTACTTTTGGCATGTTGCTGAATGAGATAACGGTCCGATTGCAGCTCGGCAGCATATTGTAACGTATAGGGGCTATCAGGATATTTTTCTTGAAGGCGTCTCAATAGATCATCATAGTATGGGTTCTTTTTAAGGTCTTCCATATAGTATCCATACAGTTCGTTGCTTCGGTCACTTAAAAAAGCATAGCTATAAAGTTCCGCCAAGGGCTCCTGAAGCTGTTCGCCATACTGCTGAAGGATATTGAACCATTTTTTTGAATTGAGCTTGCGGTTGGCTTCACTTCGGTAGGTACTAAAAGCAAACCGCATGTCGTTCTTTAGCGAATCTATTTTTAGGAGTGCCTTGGCCTGTTCGTTTTGGGAAACCACCTCGCAGAACATTTCATTTTCGAAAGAAAAGGGCAGCATGAGTACGGTGGAATTATTGGCCACAAAAACAATCTCCTTGCTGTTGGGGCAATGACCCGTAAAATGATTTACACGTTCTTCCTCTTCGTTGCAGTTGTCTATATGGATTCGGTAGATTCTGTTCTCGTTGGGAAGGATGTTTCCTGTAAAAGTAAAATTCCCCGTAGAATCGGCTTGCGTCTGGTCTAGGATCTGTTCGGGGTAAACCCCAGAGATTTTACGATAGTCTTCTACCACCGAAAGATAAATTCTGCCATCGGTATGGTCGGAATTTACCTTCCCGGAAAATTGGTATTGGGCCCAAAGAAACTGACTGGCCAACAAACAGAAAATGGAAATGATACTTGTTCTCATATTCACTAGGCTAATATACAAGAAACCCTTTTGTAACAAAAGTGGAATGCATGCCACATATAGTTAAATAACTTAGTACATTTATCCTATGAGTTTTTGGCGAGTATTGCTTTCCATTTTGTTTCCACCATTGGCCGTAATCGATAAAGGTTGCGGTTCTGTTTTAATTGTAATCCTTCTTACCCTCTGTAGTTGGGTGCCTGGTGTTATAGCAGCCCTAATCATATTGAACAATCCAAAGAGCTGATAATTACCGTTCTTCCCAATAAATGACCGTTTATTGCCTTATCATGACCGTTCATTGCTTCTTCTATTTAAAACAGAAAGACTAGCAATACATTTGTACCGTCCCCACTATTTTAATATCCACCCTAGGTTGATTGTTGATATCCTAGGGTGGATAGTGTTGTAAACTGGCACTTGGTAAATTTGTGGGAAGCTATGTAGATATTGTAACCAACCCAACAACCGATGGATTGACCATAGCTCTTTTGAAAAGAAGGGCGTGGTATTTGGGGCATTTCAAGGATTACAGATATCTAAAAAAAAAATAAACCTGTTCGCTATGAAAAACCACCTTTCTCTATTTTTTGCACCAATTTTTATCGTTGTTCTTTTTACATCCTGTTCCAGTGATGATGGCAGTGGCTCCAAAGAAAAAATATTTGATGGGTATGTAGAATTACTCTACCAGGAAGACATAAATGAATTTGGTGCTAACGGTTATACGCAGATAACGGGATGCTTAGTTATTGGCGATTCAGAGACAAGTAATGATATTGTGGATCTAAGCCCGTTATCCTCCCTAAACAAAGTAGGGTGCTTGGCGATTTATTCGGTTACTGGATTAAAGACCTTGCATGGCTTGCACAATCTAACTTCTGTATCTAATGGAAGTATCAAACTTTACGATCTTTGGAATTTGGAGGACCTATCTGCGCTTCAAAATATCACCGATACAACGATAAGTGAATTAGATATTATTAATTTGCGATCAATTACAGACATAAATGTTTTTAATTCCATAAGAACTATAGGACCCTCTAGTACTACTATTATTCCTTTTAGAATATCGGGAATGGATAACCTAACTTCCGTATCGGGTTTAAGTAATCTAGAAACTGTTGACGGAGGTATTATTTTTGCTCGGAACGACGTTTTAGACGATCTCTCGTTTATTAAGGATGTTGATTTTTCTAAAAGTTTTCGACTCTCTTCCCATCCAAAACTTACAGAACTTCCTGTTTTTAAAGAAGGTGTTTTCTCCGGAGTCTCTCTGGAAGTTCAATACTGCCCCATGTTAGAGAATCTAAACGGACTACAGAACCAAACTTCGCTTGGGTCTTCTCACTACTTAAGAACTACACAAATAAGGGGTAATGATGCCCTTACCGATTTGCAGGGGCTAGAGAATCTAACTCGGATAGTAGGAAATATTGTTGTTGAAGGCAATGATGCACTGCAAAATTTAGATGCGTTAGAAAATCTTAAAAATGCAGACGACGAATCTTTTGATTTTATTGATAACCCTCAACTTACCGATTTTTGTGGTTTAACTAATGTATTTATAAATCATGGGCACGGCGGGCCCGGGGGATTGCGCCTGTTTACTTCAGGCAATGGATACAATCCATCCGAAGAGGATATTTTAGATGGCAATTGCAGCCTATGATAAAACCACAGTATATGGGTAGTCTTCATAATGTAAAATAGATAATTTATTAGTTGGTTTTGCATCACAACCTTGCTTGGTAGATGTAATTCGTTTCCCCCAATTTGGTAATCGTTTTAACCACGTCAAGTTCTATGCTGTTCTTTTGGGCAATGGAGGCGATGTGTTTTAAATCGCAATCTTGCGAGAGGATGAGGTAGGTTTCATTATCGCTCGACAGGTAATTGGGTAGTTGGGAGAATAAGTCTTCGAAATATTCGAAATTTTCACCACAAAACCAGGCCTTCTCTTTCATGTTCTTAGGCGCTTTGGGATAGTAGGGAGGATTTATGATGATGTAGTGAAAGGTATCGTTTGCCAAACGATCGAATAGGTTGGAATGGATCACCCGGACTTCCAGATCATTTTTGGAAGCAGCTTTTCGGAGGTTTTCCAACGCTATTTCATTAATGTCCGAGGCAGTAACACGGGCTCCCAGTTTTTTGGCATATAAGGAGATGATGCCGCTTCCGCACCCCAACTCCAGTAAATCTTTGTCCTCTAAATTTAAGGTGTTTAAAAATTCCAAGAGTATTTTGGTACTAAGGGTGAGCTGTGGTGGAAAAACGGAAGGATCTACAACTACTTCGATCCCCTGATAGTGGTATTTTCTGGGTTTTCTGTAATAGAACCTAAGCCCTGCATTGAGAAAAGGTTTGGAAATGGATTTGATGAATGTTCTTAGTCTTCCCATTACTCAGAATAAAACCCTTCTATTTCAGGTTGTCTGTATTTCCAGATTTTATGAAGTGCCTTTATCTCGTAGGGGTATTTATAGAAGCCGTTTCTGTATCGTATTTTGGATATGCCCCGCAACAAGGATCGCTTAAAGCCCTTGATCCTAAAATCGGAAGCACTAGGGTAGTACCCGTTCAGGACCGTTTCGAAGTTTTGGATCTTATCGACCATAGCTGGGGTAAGCCAAGGAGTTAGGGGGTTCTTCCTAAGATCGAATTTTTCCCATGCAGGATTCAACCAATCTTCAAGGATATCGGGAAATGAAAACCCAGCTTTTTGGATCTGTTCGTACAGCTCGGATCCTTCGGTCGCCACAGGGCTGTAGAGGTAGATAATGATCTCGGCATTGGGGTTAATCTCCTTGATTTCCTTTATAAAGTTTATGTCCCAATCTATTTGCTTCATCACCTTTTCGGGGGTTTCGGCAGGCATGCCCAGTACAAAGGATAATTCTGGGATAATATCTGCCTTATGCATGCGCTTCACAAATTCTTTAATCATCTGCCCCGTTTGGGTTCCTCCTTTGTTCATTTGCTTCAGGATCTCATCATTACCCGTTTCGGCGCCCAAAAAAATCATTTTGCATCCTGCAGCACGCATTAGTTTTAGGTCTTCGTCGCTGTATTTGTTTATGGTGTCTATCCTTCCTTCTCCCCACCATGAAATACCATCGTTTCTGATCAGTTCAGAAAATTCCACCACCCGTTTACGCGAAGTGAAGAAATTGTTGTCATGAAATTCTATGGCTTCTATATTGTACTCCTTCTTAAAATAGGATATATCTTCATAAATACCCTCGGCAGATTTTGCTTTCCAACGCCCTTCGTACACAGGAACCACAGCACAGAACGAACAAGTAAAGGGGCATCCCACACTGGAATGGTAACTAAAGGTGTTTCTTCCAAGAAAGGTTCGGCTCAAATACTGCTTTAGGTCGTAGAACTTGTTGAGGTACGTATAAGGTAGTGGTGGGAGTGCATTTTGATCCAACAGGGGTTCTTTGGGTGTTTTTACAATGTCACCTTTAGGGGTTTTGTAGATAAGGTTCTTTATTTGAAACAAACGGGAATACAGAGTTTCGTTTTTTTGAGTGCTACCCATAATATTGAGCGATTCCAAGCATGTTACCAAATCTGGGAACGCATTGTCGCCAGGACCGTTTATAATGTAGTCCACATAATCGGCATTAATGCAAACCTTGTGTTGGTTGGAAGGGAAATACCCACCCCAAATGGTGATGCAATCTGGATATAAATCCTTTATTTTTTTGGTGAATGGTATGGCCTGTCGCAACTGCGGACCAGGCATTACGGTACTGCAAAAATATTTGAACTCACCAGTTTCGAAGTAGGATGCTATGGTTTCCCAGGGATCCTCTTCCAGGTTACCGTCCACAAAAACAAAATCGAATACCCCAAATATGGAGGCGCCTACCTGCAAGATGGAGTTAGGAATCCTGTGCTTGGAATTAGCGCTTCGGGGATTGAATATGACGATCTTGTTGCTCATGCACTCAGCTTTATAACGAATTTACGAAACATTCTTGGGTAGGCTCTTGTTTTGGTATTGTGTAATCAATTGATTGATTTCCTCTTCAGAATAGAAATGGGTACCATATTTAGACCTAAGCATTTTTGTTACATAGTCCTTGTTAAACGAACATTCCTTTTTGAAGGAGTGGTATGTGTTTGAATAGGATTTACTGGCGGCCGTATTGCGTCGTTCCAAACGGAAATTGTTAATTCCCAGGAATTTCCCAATGAGTTCCTCTTTCTTTTCATCGTCTAGGTCTACCCGTAAAATCAAGGCTTCTATATGGCCTTCTTTTAAAAGGACGTATTTTTTCTCTACATCGAAAGGGGTTTTGAATACATCTATTTTGGTGGTTTCCTTAAATTCCTCATCAAACCAGTTCAATGGAGTTTCATGCGGATAGTTCTGCATAAATTGCGAATGGATCTCCGAATGATCCATCGTGTCTATCGATCGGTGGTTCTTTAGGTATACAGGTAGGTCCTGAAAAAAATCGGAAACATTCCTCCCAATGGGTTCCCTTACCAAGGAGATGATCTTTACGTTTTTAGAAGCCATCTTCTTTAATACCAATTCACCTATTTTACTACGATGGGGTTTTACATGGTTTTGTATAAAAAGGGTGTTGTAAGCTTCAATATTCTTCTTTACCATTCTGTGGGTAAAGAGTACGCGGCCTTTAAACCTTCTTTTTAAAGCATAGTAAATACTCGTTGAACCCACCTTTCCCATGGTATAGACCAAAATGATGTCTTTGTTAAGTACGAGGCTAATCCTTTCGGTAAGTTCCCTCACCCTCCAATGTATCTGAAACAATAATGCCTTAAAACGCATAGGGTGATTTTTTTTCTTTAAATGCCTCAACAAACTGGGACTTTTCTTCAGGGGTAAATTCATTCTTCCAGTAGCCGTACGATCCAACCCTTAGGAGGTCGTTGTATGTGCCTTTGGAATTGTTGGCTATGGCTTTTCTTTTCTCTTCAAAAGATTGCTTTTTTATGCTTTCCGAGATGTGCGCCTCATCGGCTTGGTATCCTACATAATCCAGTATTCTAGAGCATTCAGTAGTAGGGTCATCGATCAAGTCTTCGTATTTTACGAATAACACATCTTCATCCAGATAGCTTGCATAATGATCGTGCCAGCAAGCCGAAAGCCATTGGTTTAAAGCACTATTGCCATGTAATATGGCTTTTATCATCTGTTTCTTTTTTTGTCGCTGTGGGGTCATCCTATTAATAAACTTACTCACAGCAGCCGAAGATCTTAGCGGTTTTATTTTTTTCAGTATAGAAGGAATGAAATGGAAATAATGCACTCCCGAGATGACAACATCCCTTGGATCCCGAACTATGTAAATGATCTTGTGGATTTTCTGCTGGGAAGCCTCAAAAATCTGTTTTCTATGATGATGGGATTTAAAGCATTGGTACTCAGAACGCCGATCCAACCCTTCCTGAAAAGGAGGGTTTAAATGATCGTATCCCCAATCGCCCATCAAAGGGCAGGACAGTAATTCAGCCACCAAGCGGCTTAGCCAGGTGGTGCCACTTTTGGGATATCCTACAACAACGATGTTCTTTTTACTCACGATTTCTGGTTTTTCTAATCCACAACCACAATACTATAACTATTGCCCACTGTCCCAAAGCCTTTATAAGGAGTGCGCCATCTATGGCCCAATAAAGTATGATAAAGTATCCAAATACGATTTGCAATAGCACAACAACAGACGCGAATAATGCAATTTTTGTCTGTTTCTTCTTTTTGTAATATTCGCTTACCAACAGAATATGAAGATAGAGTGGTACCATAAAAAGTACACCCAATAGATACTGGAAAGGGGTAAAGCTAAATCCGTAAATCATGGAAATAACAGCAAACATTATAAGCCCCATGGCTAAAGCGAATACCCAACCAAAAAGAAAGAATCGTGTTTGTAACCCCACTATCATGGTATCTTTTGCCCTGTAAAAGTTCTTTATATAAGGGGTAAGGGCAAAGGAGCTTACCATTTGAGCAAGGGCTAGGAAACTGATGAATATTTGGTATTTACTTAAATCGGCAAGATCGAAGAAATAGGTTCCATAATAGGCATCGATCTTCACCCGAACTGTACCAACCGCCATAGGAATAAAAAACGGAATGGAATACACTAAGATTTTGGGTTTAATACGAACAGTGACTTTTTTGAAGTCTTTTGCGAAATAGATTCCGTAGCACAACAATTTGAAACTATGGGCAATGATCATGATAATTAGCAGCGATCTAATGTTTAGGGAATCCAAAAACAGGAATACCGCGGTAACCAAACCAAGAATGAAAAGTCCTTCGATCCAGATCTGAAGCACAAACTTTCTGTGGTACATGATAAAGACCTTAAAAGATTGTGATAAGAACTGGACAAAAACATAACCCATAATCAGGTATTCCATACCTCGGAACAAAGGGATGAAATAGATAAATACCAGGGAAGGAACCAGTAAGATGCTTCTGGCAAGTAGGTTGTCCATCCATTGCTGATCTATGGTTGATGGGGAATCGCTAAACGACCTTAACAGCTCATTATAATGTCCAAAACCGAGAAACAACAGGATAAAATTGCTCCATATTAAGAGTTCGGCATAAGCTCCCCAAAGTTCTACAGAGTGATAATTAACAATGACCAGTGAAAGGAGTAAAATAGAAAACACCCCCAATATCTGCCCGATACTGTTTTGGGAAATGGTTATTAACCTTGAGATGTTTTTATTCTTCCAATTCATGAACACTTAGCTTGTTTGATACCTTACCCATAGAAAAGGGGAGTCTTTTCTTCGATGCAACAAGGAAGCTAATTTCCTTTTGGGACGATACAATATTTCAAAATCCTTGATGCTTTCTATGGAATGATGATAGTAATGATCACCCATTTCCGGGAAACCCATGTTTTTGTAGTATTGTAAAGACCTGTTTTTTGCGGCTTCAATATCGGAAGCAGGGTAGAAGGGACTGTCCAAAATGTGGATTTCTCCTTGGGGTTTTAGAAATCTGCTTATCAGTTTCATCAACCCAATCAAGTCTTTAAAGTATTGTATGCTGGCGTTCAAAACGATTAGGTCGAATTGGGAATCAAACTCGTCATTCAATTCAAACAGATTGGCATAGACAAAGTCCAGGTTGTCCTTTTTAAAAACACGGGTTGCCTGTTCCAATTCCGATACGTTAATGTCGAGACCCACAACACGATTTTTGGAAGATACACTTGCCATAGCATTGGAGAACCATCCGTTTCCACATCCAATATCGAGAATAGTAATGGGTTTATCGATACCATTAAGATACTTCAAGAACCTACTAGACGATTGTTCCCTCATTCCCCACTCTTTTTTATTTGGGTTTGCTTGGGATGCAATGGGTAATTTTGCTACTTCATCATCATTTAGTATCCGCCCCTCTTTCTGCCGTAACGCTATATACGCATTGGAAAAGAAATCCATCCTTGGGGTAAGGTACGATACGCCATTTGCTATGCTGCCAATATCCTCAATCACGACGTTAGTTTGTAATATTCCATAAAAAGTTGCGATACCATGCTTTTGGCTTTGTGTTTCAGCTTATTGGGTAAACGGGTAGTTTTAAATGCTTCCACTTCATTAACTACCTTTCGTACGGCATGATCGTAATATTTTTTTCTATAGGGTTTTTTAAAGTCGATATCCCTATCCGTGGAGGTTTGCCAATCCAACTTTGTGGTGATGGTATCTTCAATTTCGGTATAAAGTGCAGTCCCTTTAATGGGGTAGGCCACCGTA
>JANQKN010000021.1 GCA_028281065.1 Flavobacteriaceae bacterium
TCTACGACAAAAACGACCATGTCTTTTGTGGTGCCGGGGGCTTTAACGATCTGGACAAACACCACCAAAAAGCAGAAATTGGATTATGGCTTTTAAAGGAACATTGGGGCAAGGGAATTTTAAAAGAAACCATGCCCAAATTGTTCGAATACGGGTTCACGATATTGAACCTAAACCGTATAGAGGGTTATGTGGTAAGTGAGAACAGCAAATGCAAGAGTGCTTTGGAGAAGATCCATTTTACCTACGAAGGGACCATGCGGGAATGTGAAATAAAGAACGGAGAAAAAATAAGCGTTGACCTTTATTCCATATTAAAAAGTGAATGGCAAGCACAATTTGACCATTGAATGGTTAAATATTTCGCAAAGCAATCTAAAGGGCTTAATTTAAAAAAGTAGTAAATTTAGTTTTATAAAGGATGGCTATAAGGAAATCCACAT
This sequence comes from Flavobacteriaceae bacterium, assembly GCA_028281065.1. Classification (GTDB taxonomy): domain Bacteria; phylum Bacteroidota; class Bacteroidia; order Flavobacteriales; family Flavobacteriaceae; genus Aureisphaera. The sequence continues at coordinate 444 of JANQKN010000021.1, forward strand.
TACCAATAGATGTGTAAAATTCACAAACTAAAACCTTGAAACATACTTTTTTATTTTTAATAATCTTATTAACTCATTTGACATTCAGTCAAACTAATTCTGATAGTTTAATAATAACGAATAGAGTTAAAAAAGTTAGAGTGTTTGACACTAATAATAAATTGGTAAGTGAATCTGAGTATGACTCTATTGGTCGATTAATCTATAGGCTTCATGATGATTTTACTGGATTTAAATCTCTTAAATCAACGCTTACAAAAATTTATGATAATAATGGCAATAACATAATTTCAGTTTTAACCCATTCGAATTTCAATAAACCAACTGTGTGGCGCCATAAATACGATAGTTACAACAATAAAACAGAGACATTGGATGAATTTGGAAATTATGTGTTCAGATATTTTTACAATGAAAATGGATTTATGATAAAGAAATTATCTTATAATGATAAAAATGAAATTCGCAGAAGATCAATTTTTGAAAAAGTAAATGATGGTAAAACCATTGTTGAAAGAATGGGTAATGACTCGATATTTTATCGAATCAATACCACAACATTAGACGCTAAGGGTAACACAATAAAAAGTGAATCTTTAGATGGAAAAAAAGTAAACTCATTAATTAACCATTTCTATAAAAATAATAGATTAGTTAAGACTACGTATCATGGTGGTTTTGGAAAGAATTATTTTTACAACCAAAGTGGTCAATTGAAAAAAATTGTAGGATACAAAGAAGAAGGAAGCAACGAAGTCTCAAATGGATATGAAGAATTCACTTATAACGAACTTGGATTAATAAAAAAATATATAGAAACCAAATGGTCAAGGGACAATTCAAAATCTGAATATCGTTATGAATATGATTTCTATAAATAAAACCCCACAAAACTATGGCTTTAATTGCTAACGCCAGTTTACTACACTTATGTCATTGTCGTTTGTGCTACACCAAAATAAAAGTATTAATCAATGGTTAATTTCTCTGTCCGAGTCATAGTCAAGACAATTACTACAATGCAACCTAGAATAAAACAATGCAGAAATAAATGGACGAACAAACAAGAAAACTATTGGGTGTGGACGAGAATAAACCAAACGACTGGTTCGAATCCCTATATTCCGAATCTAATGAAGCTGGCGAAGGAGTTCCTTGGGCAAACATGTCGCCCCATCCACTATTTAATAGCTGGATGGAAGAAAACCAACTTATGGGCAAAGGCAAAACCGCTTTGGTCATTGGTTGCGGAATGGGAGACGATGCCATTAAGCTTGAATCGCATGGGTTTAACGTAACCGCATTCGATGTTTCAAACAGTGCCATTGCACTTTGTAAAAAAAGATTTCCAAATTCGCAGGTGACCTTTGTTCAAGCCGATTTATTAAAAGGGATTCCGGAATGGAAGGGAAAGTTCGACTTTGTCTTGGAAATATTCACTATCCAAGCCCTTCCGCCCAAATACGAAGAAGTATTGATAAAGCATGTTTCCGATTTCGTTTCAAACAATGGGAAACTGCTAATGATTACTGAGATCCAAAACGATAAAAGAGTCTTTGAAAATGGTCCGCCTTGGCTTTTAAATAAGGATTATAAGCAATCATTTGAAAACCACGGATTAAAAGAAGTTTTTCACACCACTAGTACTGAAGCTGAAATGGGTGACGAAATACACCTGACGGTTTTTCAAAAACAATTATAAAAAATGCAAAAACTAGTTTCCCTGTTGTTGATTCTATTTTTGACCTTTAGCTGTAAGATTGCAAGCTTAACAGATGTCGAAAAACGCTATTTGATTTCTGACCATGGAAACGATAAGTTTTATTTGATCGACTTTGTAAAAGAGAATCAAGAAAGCGGGAAATTAGGTGAAATTCCAATGGTCATTGTAGATGGAAAACCATTTACATACCATTATAAAGATCCGCATGAAAAAATTGAAATTTCCAAAAACGATATTAAACGGATTGAAATCATGGAATCTGAAGAAAGTATCCCATTATTTGGAAGCGGAGGCCAATATGGCGTTGTTTATGTTTATACACATTGAATTGAAATAATACATATTATATTAACCCTTAACTGAAGTTATACTAGACCGTTGGGTAAAAGTTGAAAAAAACAGAATGACAAAAAACATCCTACTTCTCATCCTATTCGTGGTAGCTTTTAATGCTAAAGCACAAACCGATTTTAAAGAATACTACTATCCCATTGGAGCAAAAAAAGAAGTGAAGGTTTATAAATATGTAGACAAAAACGATGCAACAAGAATTGAGTATTGGAAGGTAACCTCCATTCCTGAAACCAATGAACTTAAAACGGTTTCCTACGATTGGGATTTCAATGTCTACAATACCTTTTATGAGGTGATGACCGAGAATGGAGCAGAATTAACCGCCTACTCCGACTTTGAACAAAACGAAAAAGGGGAATGGGTTGAAATTAAGGCAACGGTTATTGACAGAGACGTTTACCAATGGAATGGGAATAAAGAATACGTCTATTCGGTAAATTATGTAAGCAAATACGGCCGGTTCTATTTTAAAAAGAAAAGGGCCGAATCTGGGTTCGAAAACATAAATGTAGGAGGCAAAGAATATCAGGCACTTAAATTTAAGGATGATTATCTAATTTATGCTATTACCCAGGGTATTGAACAACGATTTTACCAAGACACCTACTACGCAAAGCATATTGGAATGATAAAATACAAAAGGAAGATTCCTGTTCAGCATGAATTTATCGAATTGGAATTAACCGATATTTTAACCGAGCAGGAATTTGAAAAGCTCATGAAAGAAGCCAACAAATAACAATATAGCTATCCATGAAAAATCAAGAAGTTAAAAAGAACCCAGAATTTTTAGCATACGTTTTGGAATTGAACGGAGATACAGAGCTTAATGAGGCATTGCAACTAAGCCTGGATCAGATTGATGAATTGGATATTGCCCAACTAAATCGGATTGGCTTAAAAACCTATGAAAAAGGCAAATGGACCCTTCATAGAATATTGCAACACCTTATCGATTGGGAAAGGATTTGGTGCTTTAGGGCAATTATTTTTGCCCGTGGAGAAGGAACCATCCCTGTTGCCCATGACCAGGAAATAATGGGCAAAAACTCTAATGCTGATGAACTGTCGATCGAACAATTGGTAAATGAGCTTCGGGCTGTGCGTCAATCCACCATCATGATGTTTCAATCTTTTAACAAAGAAATACTTGAAACAAACTGTGTGTTTTTTGAATACGAAATGCCTTTATACACTATTGGATTGACCATAACGGCGCATCAAATCCATCATTTCAACGTCATAAAAGAAAGATATTTACCTTTAGATACATAAAACGACATTCACTCAATGAACGTCCTCATCAACCATATCATTCAACAATTCATCGAAGTCCAAGAAGGAAGGCCCTGGATGGGAAGTTCCTTTGCAAAAAAGTTGAAGGATATTGATGAGGATTTGGTATTTGTTAGACCCTTGGAGGATTTGCACAGCATCGCCGAAATTATTTCGCACCTCACCTTTTGGAGGGAAGAAGCCATCTTAAAAATAAAAACCGGGAAAGGCAGCAAAACCGACGATTGCGAAGAAAACTGGCTGTCCAATGAAACACTGAAAGTAAAAGGTTGGTCTACTATAAAAGCAGAATATGATAATACCCTCTCCGAACTCATAGCGCTATTAAAGGAAAAGGACGACGCCTTTCTCGATATAGCATACTACGACAACGATTTTAAAGGGAATTACACCTACCGCTTCCTTATAGACGGGATGCTACACCACGATATTTACCACCTTGGGCAATTGGGGATCATTATAAAATACCTCAATATGCGCAATGCGTGAGTCTTTATACGTTACGAGTCAATAATAACCCTATGAAAAAACTAATTCCAATAATATCTCTACTATTAGCTTTTAATGGTTATTCACAAGAAAGAAACTGTGCAGACTTTAAGACCGGAAACTTTGTTTATACACTAAAAAGCCGACCTGAAAAAATTATTCGTACGGACAGCCTTCAAATTGAAATTAATCCAGAAACTGGAGTTGAAATCCACACCAAGGTTGAATGGGAATCCAATTGTGAATTCATAATGACCTATCAGAAAATATTAAATTACCCTAAAGATGTTTCTAGTGTAATTGGAAAGAAAATCTTTGTTGAAATAGTAGAAACAAATGGCAATAGAATGAGTGTCCATGCGAAAAGTGATGTGATGGACGAAATAATAGAATTTATAAAAATTGAATAATTATCGATTCGCCCTCTTAAAGCTTATAGCTCCAAACAACAACCCTATTACATATTCCTACGGTACTGCCCCCCTACTTCGAACAACGCACTGGTAATCTGCCCCAAAGAAGCATATTTACACACCTCCATTAAAGCTTCAAAAATATTTTGATTGTTGATGGATTTATGTTGTAAGTCTCTCAAGAGTTCAGTAACCTTGGCTTCGTTACGACTGTTCAACCCTTCCACCACTTCGATCTGGTATTGCTTCTCCTCTTCGGTAGCACGGATAACCTCAGCCGGTAACACGGTAGGCGATCCCTTACTGCTCAAGAAGGTGTTCACCCCAATGATCGGGAATTCACCTGTATGCTTCAAGGTTTCGTAATACAAACTCTCTTCCTGGATCTTACTGCGTTGGTACATGGTTTCCATGGCTCCCAAAACGCCGCCACGTTCCGTAATACGATCGAACTCTTCCAAAACGGCCTCTTCTACCAAATCGGTCAATTCTTCAATAATAAAGGAACCTTGGATGGGGTTTTCGTTTTTGGCCAGTCCCAATTCTTTGTTGATAATCAACTGAATCGCCATCGCACGACGTACGCTTTCCTCGGTAGGCGTGGTAATGGCTTCATCGTACGCATTGGTGTGTAACGAATTACAGTTATCGTAGATAGCATAGAGCGCCTGTAGCGTCGTTCGGATATCGTTGAAGTCAATTTCCTGAGCGTGCAGCGAACGTCCTGATGTCTGAATGTGATACTTCAGCATCTGCGCCCTTGGATTGGCTCCGTATTTACCTTTCAATGCTTTAGACCAGATTCTTCTTGCCACACGACCAATCACCGAATATTCGGGATCGATTCCATTACTGAAGAAGAACGACAGGTTGGGACCAAACTTATTAATGTCCATCCCGCGGCTTAGGTAATACTCCACATACGTAAATCCGTTGGCTAGAGTAAACGCCAACTGGGTGATCGGGTTGGCCCCTGCTTCCGCAATGTGATACCCACTAATGGATACGGAATAAAAGTTCCGTACTTGCTGTTCAATGAAATATTCCTGTACGTCTCCCATGAGTCGCAAAGCGAATTCAGTAGAGAAAATACAAGTGTTTTGCGCCTGATCTTCCTTTAAAATATCTGCCTGAACCGTTCCCCGAACTTGGGTCAAGGTTTCCGCCTTTATGGTTTCGTATACGTCTTGAGGAAGTACCTGATCTCCTGTAACCCCCAAAAGCATCAATCCCAAGCCGTCATTCCCTTCGGGAAGTTCCCCTTGGTATTGGGGACGTGTTTTACCTTTGTATAGCTTAGCGATTTTAGCTTCCACCTCAGCTTCCAATCCGTGCTCCTTGATGTACTTCTCACAATTCTGATCGATCGCCGCATTCATAAAGAACCCCAACAACATAGGCGCAGGACCGTTAATGGTCATACTCACCGATGTCATGGCATGGCTTAGATCGAACCCAGAATAGAGTTTCTTGGCGTCGTCTAAACAACAGATGGATACCCCAGCGTTTCCAATCTTCCCGTAGATGTCGGGTCTATGGCCAGGATCGTTTCCATACAGGGTTACACTATCGAAAGCCGTGGAAAGTCGCTTAGCGGGCATCCCTAGACTCACATAGTGGAAACGGCGGTTGGTTCGTTCGGGTCCTCCTTCCCCAGCAAACATACGGGTAGGATCTTCTCCCGTTCTTTTGAAAGGATACAATCCAGCAGTATACGGAAACTCCCCAGGCACATTTTCCTGAAGGCTCCAACGCAACAAATCGCCCCAAGCTTGATACTTAGGCAAAGCCACCTTCGGTATCTGCGTATGCGAAAGCGATTCGGTATGCGTATCTATCTTTATTTCCTTGTCACGAACCTTAAAGCTGTAGACAGGATTTTTGTAACGGTTTACTTTTTCGTCCCAACCCGTAATGATCTCCCAGTTGTAGGGATCCAGGTTCATCTTCACCCGATCGAATTCCTTTTTCAACAATTCAACCAACGTTGTATTGTCTTCCGTTAGGGCTGCATTCAAGGCATCCTCATCGATCCCATGTTTGTTAAGCGAAAGCTTCGTATCCGTAGCCGATTCCAACGTCTTGTAGATTCCGTAGAGCTTTTGGGCTACCTCTACCTGCTCGTCTACTCGTACATCATACCCTCTATTGTTTTCGGAGATTTCAGACAGGTATCGTGTACGTGCCGGTGGAATGACAAAAATCTTTTCACTCATCTCGTCCGTAATCTCGAACGTACTGGAAAGATCTGCCTTGGTCTTTTCCACCAACTCGTCCATAATAGCTTTGTACAGTTGGTTCATCCCCGGATCGTTGAACTGGGAGGCAATGGTGCCATATACAGGCAACTCATCTTGTGGCGTTTCCCAAAGTTGATGGTTACGCATGTACTGTTTCTTCACATCGCGAAGCGCATCCAAAGAGCCTCTTTTATCGAACTTATTGATGGCTACCAGATCCGCAAAATCCAACATGTCTATTTTCTCCAACTGGGTAGCAGCACCAAATTCAGGCGTCATTACATACAATGACACATCGCTATGATCCAGGATTTCGGTATCGCTCTGTCCAATCCCTGAAGTTTCCAGGATGATCAGGTCGTATTCGGCAGCTTTCAACACTTCAATAGCTTCAGCCACATATTTGGAAAGTGCCAAGTTGCTTTGGCGGGTTGCCAAACTGCGCATATAAACTCTTGGCGAGTTGATCGCATTCATACGGATGCGATCTCCCAAGAGGGCTCCGCCTGTTTTTCTTTTGGAAGGATCTACCGAAATAAGACCAATGGTCTTTTTGGGGAAATCGATCAAGAAACGACGTACCAATTCGTCTACCAATGAAGACTTTCCAGCTCCACCGGTTCCCGTAATCCCCAAAACAGGGGTCGCAATGCTTTTGTTCTTTTCGTGGATTTTATCCAAGGCGTCTTTAGCCACATCCGGGAAGTTCTCTGCGGAAGAGATGACCCGTGCAATAGCGCCTGGGATTTTTTCGGAAAGACGGTCTACCTCACCGTTCATCTGATCGCCAATGGGGAAATCGGATCGTTCCACCAAATCGTTGATCATTCCCTGCAGTCCCATCTCTCGTCCATCGTCGGGGGAATAAATACGTGTGATTCCGTAGTCCATGAGTTCTTCAATTTCCGAAGGAAGGATCACTCCCCCTCCTCCACCGAAGATCTTAATGTGCCCTGCCCCTTTTTCCTGCAGCAAGTCGTACATATACTTAAAGTACTCGTTGTGTCCTCCTTGGTAGGATGTCATGGCAATGGCATTGGCATCTTCCTGGATGGCCGTATTTACCACTTCCTCAACACTCCTGTCGTGCCCCAAATGAATCACCTCTACTCCTGTCGCCTGTATGATACGGCGCATGATATTGATAGCGGCATCGTGACCATCGAAAAGGGATGCGGCGGTTACGATTCGTACTTTGTTTTTTGGAACGTATGGAGCTTTTTGCTGCATTGATAAAAAAGGTTGAAAATTGAAGTGCAAATTTACGAAATTCGCAATGAAATATACGATCTGCTTTCATGTTTCACGTGTGCGGTTCGTTTCTCGATTTATAAACACTTAGTATCTTCGACGTAATTTTAAAAAAACATACAGCTATGGTAAGGCACCTATTCCTATTTATCTTTTTGATCTCTATAGCATCCTGCAGTACAGATTCGGACAATGATGGCACAAACAATCAAAATCCAATTACTATTACAGTATCCGATTTTTCGGCATCAATTGACGAAAATCCCAGCAATGGCCAAGTGATTGGAACGATTAGTGCATCAACAAACCAAGGAAGTTTAAGTTTTTCTATTTCCAATCAAAACCCAAGTGGTGCACTTTCCTTAGATGCCAGTTCAGGCGATTTACGTGTTGCCAATGTGTCGCTTTTCGATTATGAAACACACCCAACCCTATCGGGGACAGTAACTATTACGAACGGAGATGTTTCGGAAAATGCTGCGATTTCAATTACGATCAACGACGTATACGAGCCTGTCATTTTCAATGGAGATGTAGTTTTAGAAACACAACAGCAGGTAAATGACTTTGGGAATTTTGGTTATACAGAAATCAATGGGCTTTTGATCATTGGTGGACCGAATGCTGTAGATATAGCCGACTTGACCCCTCTTTCCACCATTCAGATAATTGAAGAAGATTTGTTTATTACTGATAATAATAATCTCATTAATTTGAACGGGTTAGAATCGATCACCACTGTTAAAGACAGGCTATTAATTCGGGATAATCCATTATTAACCAATGTCGATGGACTTTCTTCTATTACAAGTATAGGGGTGGGTTGGATTGGTAATGGATTATCTATCACTAACAATGATAGCTTAACCAGTCTGGATGGATTTGCGGGATTGGATTTTATTGATGGAAGCTTATTTGTTGTTGAAAATGCAATTTTGCCAAGTTTTCAAGGATTACATAATGTAACTGAATTGAATGGAGGATTGACTATAAGGGAGAATGATAAATTAATCAATCTTGATGCGCTATCCAACCTTCAAGAACTTCCGCAAGAATTATCAATTAGCGACAATAGTTCATTGCAAAATATAGATGGGTTAAGTCAGTTAACAACTGTTCACAGCTTTGGTATAACAACAAATCCAGTCCTTACCAATCTTGATGGTCTAGCAAATATTTCATCGATTGAAGAAGCTTTATACATATTTGGAAACCAATCCCTTACAGATTTTTGTGGCTTACAACTTCTTTTAACCAATAATGGAGTAGGTACTACTTGTACTATAACTCAAAATCAACACAATCCAAGTAAAGAAGACATAATCTCTGGTAATTGTAGTCTCTAAAATTCTACACATACAGTAAATACTTTAAGTTTCCCTTAAGATATAGCTCCTTTTCAATTAGGGAAAATACATTACATTTGTAGCAATTTGGTACTACCCCTCCCGCTATGGTAAGGAATAAACATATTCTACAGCATCTTTTAATACCTATTATGGTATTGCTCGTGCTTTTTCCTACCCTTACCAGCACACTGCATAACCACGAGGAGGACCAAGCCCATAAAGACTGTAAGGAAACCACAACACACATACACGAAGGGCATTTTGAATGCTCCCTGTGTTTTGTGCTCCTAACACCCAATGTTTATACAGCTTCGGAAACATACGATCTTACCTTTTCGGATATTATCCACGATCGTCCCGAAAGCTTTTTTCAATCGAACCGTATATCATATGTCTTAGGCTATAAATTCCTAAGAGGTCCTCCCACATTGTCTTAAATAGCCGATTGAATCTTGGCAGGATAGTGAACCCCTCATTTGTTGACTATCGCCTGCCAAGTACCTTGTATTTCAACAAAAGAATAGTTAAGACAATTAATGCGTTTACGTAGTTTTATATTTATGTGTGCACTACCGTGTTGTGCATACGCCCAAGATTGTGATCTCTCCCTTAGTGGTAAAGTAATGGATCTGCATGACAATGCGCCCCTTGCAGATGCTACCCTTTATATAGCTGAACTGAGCAAATCCGCCATAACCAACGAAGAAGGATTCTACGAGTTTAGCGAACTATGTGAGGGGGATTATACGATTACCGTAATTCATTCCGAGTGTAACACCATTGCCAGGGAGGTTGCGTTAAAATCGAACACAGAACGCAATTTTAGGCTGGAACACCACCTTGAGGAACTCAATCAAGTGATCGTTAAGGGGAAATCCCATCATGACAAACTCACTTCGGTAAAAGAAGTCCAGTTATCGGACGAAGCCTTGAACCGAAACAGTGGCAAATCCTTGGGAGATGCCCTCAATGAGTTGAGTGGAGTGTCTTCGTTGAACACGGGAAATACAGTGGTAAAACCTATTATTAATGGATTACACAGTAGCCGGGTTACGTTAATAAACAACGGAACCCGCATGGAAGACCAAGAATGGGGTGCCGAGCATGCACCCAATATAGATATCAATGCATCTGGGTCGGTTACGGTTATTAAAAATGCCGCAGCCCTACAGTATAGTGGTGACGCCATTGGTGGAGCCATTGTTTTGGAACCCAGCCGCATTGTGGTTAAGGACACCCTTTATGGAAAGACAACCCTTACCGCTGCTTCCAATGGAAGAGGTGGTGCGGTTTCTTCCCAACTTACCAAGAGTTTTGATAATGGACTCTTTGGACAATTGCAAGGAACTGTAAAGCGCTTTGGCGATTTCGAAGCCCCGGATTATGTATTGAGCAATACGGGGCTGGATGAAAAAAGCCTGTTTGCCCGAATTGGGGTAAACCGCTTTTCCTATCGACTGGAAGCTAGTTATTCCCTGTTCAAGAACACCTTGGGAATTCTCAGGGCTTCCCATTTGGGAGGGGCTCAGGATCAGTTCAGTGCCATTAACAGTGACCGCCCGTTGATTGTAAGGGATTTCACTTACGATATCGATGTACCTCGCCAAGAAGTAACCCATCAGGTATTTAAAGTAAAGGGTGACAAAAAATTTGGCAACCATTCGCATTTGGAATTCCATTATACCTATCAGCAAAACGATCGATTCGAATTTGATATCAGACGGGGGGACGACGCAGGCAAAGCTTCTGTCGACCTCAGCCTGAAAACACACACAGCTGCGTTCGATTTTAGAACGGAACTGTCTGAAACCATCAATTTCAAATCGGGTATCGTAGGGACCTATCAGGATAACTTCGCCAATCCCGAAACTGGGGTGAGGCGTTTGATCCCTGATTTTGAGAAATACCATTTTGGTGTCTACTCCATTGCAGATTTTCAGGTAAACGATGCATTGCTGTTGGAAGCAGGTCTTCGATTGGATCATACCCATCTGGATGCCCTGAAGTTCTATAGGACTTCGTTCTGGGAATCGAGGGGTTACGATGTATTGTTCCCCGATTTGGTAGTGGAAGAATTCAATAATCAGATTCTTACCAACCCTAAGTTGGATTTCACCAACCTTTCGGCGACCTTAGGTACTACCTACACTATTTCTGATGCTTTAACAGGGTACGTTAATTATGCCTTGGCTTCCAGGGCACCCAACCCATCGGAATTGTTCAGTGAAGGATTGCACCATTCGGCTTCCCGTATAGAGTTGGGGGATCTTCGGTTCGATTCGGAAACCTCGCATAAATTCTCTTTAACGTTGGAAGGAAACCTAAAAGGCTTTCAGTTTACCGTAAATCCATATGCTAATAGCATTTCCGATTTTGTGGTAATAGAACCTACAGGGATCCAACAAACCATAAGGGGAAATTTCCAGGTATGGGAATACCGTCAAACCGACGCCTACTTTTTAGGGGTCGATCTAGACGCTACTGTGGCCCTTACAGATCATTTGGATTGGCAAAGCCAATTCTCCTTTCTTAAGGCTTATGATTCTAAAAGGGACATGCCATTAATTAATATACCCCCTGCCAATATTGCCAACAGACTGGTGTACACAAATCCCAGTTTAAATGGTTTACAACTGGCATTGGGAAGTACCTATGTATTTCGCCAGAATGAATTTCCCAACAACAATTTTGAGGTGTTCATTCCCGAAACCCAAACTACAGAGCTATTGGACATAAGTACACCTCCAGACGGTTACCACCTTCTCGATTTTAGTGCAGAATATCCTTTCTCCCTAGGGTCGAATAGTAAGATGGTGGTGGGACTGTCTGCAGAAAATCTATTGAACACCTCTTACAGAAATTACCTGAATCGTTTTCGTTTTTACGCAGACGATCTGGGGCGCAACTTTTTATTGAACATTAGAATTAATTATTAAACACAAATTACAACAAATGAGAACTTACAAATTTTTATTCGCTTTACTACTTACAGGAGTATTTTTTACCAGCTGTAACAACGACGATGATAGTACACCTCCTCCCGTAAATGAAGAGGAAGTTATTACTACCATGACTGCTACCTTTGTACCTACAACAGGTGGTGATACCGTTACTTTACAGACCCAGGATTTGGATGGCGATGGCCCCAATGCCCCTGTAGTAACTGTAACCAACAATTTTGTAGCGGGAACTACCTACAATGGAACCATCGAATTCTTAAACGAAACCGAAAGTCCTGCTGAGGATATCACGGAAGAAATTGAAGAAGAAGACGAAGAGCACCAAATATTCTATATCCCTGGAGCTGGTCTAGATGCAACCATAGCTTACACTGATGCTGATGCTGACGGTAATCCTGTAGGGCTTCAATTTACGCTTACAGCCAATACTGCTGGTGCTGGAACCCTTACTATTGTGCTAAGACACGAACCAAGCAAGCCTAATGATGGGACACTTTCCGATGCAGGAGGTGAAACAGATATCGCTGCTACGTTTACTGTAACCGTACAGTAAGGATACACAACATCCAGAAAAAACGGCAACCTTTCCCATAGGTTGCCGTTTTTCTTTGTCAATAATCGAAAAGGGGACTTCCTGCTTGGTAATTCGGGATGGCTTTGAGTTTAAGTTAGTATCTTTGAATTGATTAATTCAAAACACACGAAAACATATGATCAGGAAATTATTTATTGTGGCCTTGGTTTTCATGACCACTTCCTGCGATGAACTTCAAAATGTAGTGGGCACCCTACCCCAAGGCGATGGAGGCATAAGCGATGCCATGATCGGTAACGGATTGCGCCAGGCCCTCGATTTTGGAATCGACAAACAAGTACAGAAACTCACCCAAAGGGACGGTTTTTACAAAAACGAATTGGTAAAAATCCTTCTCCCCGAAGAGTTGAAAAAAGTAGACAAAGCCCTGC
>JANQKN010000132.1 GCA_028281065.1 Flavobacteriaceae bacterium
AAATTCGGGTTGTGTAAACTGGTTTGCCACACATCCAGCTCTGCTGCCCGTTGTTCTTTCGATATTTTCCCAAGTTCGGAATTATTCAGTAAAACATGCTTAATATTCATATTGTATTTTACCAAAGTCATCCATTCCCCCAGGTATTGCCCCATTCCCCCATCACCAGAAACAGACCAAATAGGCCGTTCCTTTCCTTGTGCAGCCCAAGCTCCCATAGCTGCAGGAAGTGCAAATCCTATGGAGCCAAGGTATCCCGACATAAGGATGGATTGGTGTTTGGGTTCGAAATAACGTCCAAACGAGTAAGTATTGTTCCCTACATCCACTGCAATTACAGCATTTTCTGGGGTTATTCGATTCATGGCATCGAACACAGCAATGGAACTGATCCCCTTTTCACCCTGATCGGTAAGCCTGCTTTCCTTTTCCGTTTTCCAAATAGCCCAACGGTTTGCAATTTCATCGCGTTGATCTACAGTATTTAACTTGCCTTCGGTAGCTTCCTCAATCAGTTTCAGGGTTTCCGAAATCTCACCCCAAAGCGCTGCATCTATTTTGTGGAACTTACTCAAAGCCATAGGGTCGAAATCAACCTGAATAAGGGGTTTCTTGGGTGTAATCCCTGTATGGTTGGAGAAAGAGGCTCCAAAAACAAGGAGCAAATCGCTTTCGTTCATAAACCAAGAAGCTATGGGAGTTCCACTTCTACCCAATACACCACAACCCAACTCGTGGTGATCCGGGATAAGACCTTTTCCTTTAAATGTGGTAATCACAGGACAATTCAACTTCTTGGCAAAGGCAATGATGCCTTCCATATCGAAACGGGCTCCATGTCCAACAATAATAGCTGGACGTTTGGATTGTGAAATCATTTCTACCGCTTTATCCAACATTTGTCTGGGGGGCGAAATGTTCATAGGAGTAATACGTCCTTCAGGAGTCTGTGCTTTTTCCCTTTTTGGTTTTGGGGTAAAAGCCACCTCATCGGGAAAGGTAATATGCGATACTTCCCGTTTTACCAATGTGTGTTTAACGGCAAGGGACATCAACTCACTGTGCCGTGAATGTTCCTGTACGGCATGGTTGAAATCTGCAACGGTTTGAAATGCCTTTACCAGATCTACTTCCTGAAAAGCTCCTGTTCCCATTACTTGGGTATCTACCTGTCCGGAAAGTGCCAATAAAGGAACCCTATCTACTTTTGCATCCCACATTCCTGTAAACATATTGGTAGCACCAGGTCCTGCAATGCCGAAACAAGCGGCAGGCTTCCCTGTAAGCTTTGCATATCCAGAAGCAGCAAAGGCTGCAGCGCCTTCATGACGGATTCCAAAGTATTGTAATTTGCCTTGTTTCTCCATTCTCCGCATGGCATCGGCCACGCCCAAGTTACTGTGCCCTACCATTCCAAAAACAGTATTCACCCCCCAATTTACCATGGTTTCTACCATGACATCGGAAATGGTCTCCACATGCGGTTCTTCTTCTTCCAAGGCTACATACACAGCATCACCGTCTTCCTTTACTTCAAAGGTTTTTACACCATCATCATATCCTCCCGGTGGCAATCCTGTGCAAGGGTGAAAGTCCCATCCATGCCAAGGGCAACGTAGCATTCCATTTTCTATGGAACCTTCGCCCAAAGGACCTCCCTGATGCGGGCATTTGTTGTCCAGTGCCGAAAACTTTCCTTCAAAGTGGGTAAGGCAAATCCCCTGATGGGCTGCGGTTACCGTTTTCACCCTTCCTTCGGGAAGGTCTTTTTTGTGGTCCAGTACTTTGTACCAAACTTTTTTTGATCCGCTCATAGTATGGGTTCGTTTAGTGTTCTTTTAAAAGTCTTACAATCAGTTTTTCTATGGTTAATCCCTGCACAATGATGGAAAAAACCACCACAACATAGGTAGCAAACAGAATGGCATCTCTCGTTTCTCCTTCAGGTAGACTCAATGCCAATGCTATAGATATGCCTCCCCGTAATCCTGCCCAGGTAAGAATGTACAATTGTTTTAGGTTGGACCTATGTTCTTTTCGAAGTAAAAAGTTAGCTAAAAATACCGAAACAAAACGTGAAAGCAATACTACGGCAATGGCCAGTAATCCTAAAATGAGGTAGTTGCTATTAAATTCCAAAGCAATAATCTCTAAGCCTATAAGAACAAACAATACCGAATTAAGGATTTCATCGATTACCTTCCAAAAAACATTCATATGGGTTTGCAGTTCCTTACATCCCGATTCCTTATGCAACGTGTTTCCAATCATAAGGCCTGCTACTACCATGGCCAATGCCCCAGAAATATGCATGAGTGCTGAGAGACTATACCCTCCCATAACAATAGCCAATGAAACATGTACGGCAACTACAGGTTGATTTCGTAATTTACGGATAAGCCAACTTCCTATATACCCAAGGATAAGCCCTTTTAGCACTCCGCCACCAGCTTCCCGTAAAAATTCCAGACCTATATGCGGTAGGGAAAATTCATGCATCATGGTGGCCAAGGACAGAATGGACAGGAATACCACAATTCCGACCCCATCATTAAAAAGGGATTCGCCCACAATTTTAATTTCCATCTTTTTAGGAGCCCCTGCTTTTTTAAGCAATGCCAATACGGCTACTGGGTCTGTGGGG
>JANQKN010000134.1 GCA_028281065.1 Flavobacteriaceae bacterium
CAGTTCGGTTCCTGCCAAAACGGTGATCGTAACCTATAATGATATGTTTTGCGTTGAGCTGGTTTACTAGGATATCCCTCACGTATTCCAACGCCGTGAGTCTGGAAAATTCCTTAGTAAAGGGTTCCACCACCATATGGTTCAATCCCAAAGATTCCAAAAGGGTTTTCTTTTCGGCTAAGGTATTGATCAACTTTAGGTCGGTGTCTTTTTGCAATACCATCCGTGGATGTGGGAAGAAGGTAAGGAGCACAGCATCCAAGCCTTCTTGTTTGGCAAGATTGACCAAGCGTTCAATAATGGCTTTATGCCCTAAATGAACTCCATCGAAAGTGCCGATGGTCACGACACATCCTTTACTGTTGTTATATGCTGAAGCCGAAGTGTATTCCTCCAATTTATTTTCCGTTATAGGAGTTCATGGTTATCTGAATGCCCGCCAAGCCAAACGATTCAATTATTTTACCAGCCATATCGAGCCGTTCCTTCAATTGGGTCTCTTCTTCCTCGTTCCACTCACCCAATACGTAATCTACCTGTCTTCCTTTGCTGAAGGTATCGCTAATACCGAAACGAAAACGGTTGTACTTTGTGGTTTGCAACACGTGTTGAATATCTTTCAATCCGTTGTGTCCCCCATCGCTTCCTTTGGCTTTAACCCGCAACGTACCAAAGGGCAGGTTGAGGTCGTCCGTAACAACCAAGAGATTTTCCAGTGGGATTTTTTCTTTGTCCAGCCAATACTTAACGGCTTTCCCACTTAAATTCATATAGGTGCTGGGTTTTAAGAACAGGAACGTACGTCCTTTTTTCTTATGGGTGGTAACATCACCCAGCTTCACGGTTTCCCAGGTAAGGTCATTTTCCCGTGCCATATGGTCTAGTACCCTAAAGCCAATATTGTGACGGGTATTTTCGTATTTGGGGCCGATGTTCCCCAGACCTGCGATGAGGAATTTTTTCATAGGATCGCCAGTGGTATATGGCTTGTTTTTATCTGAAACAAAAAGTGATCGTAAAAAGGATAGCATTCCTTTCATATTTTCAGTAAAAATAAAAAAAAGCATCCCGAACAGGATGCTTTTAACAGTATTATAGAATATAAATTTATTCTTCGGCAGGAGCTTCGGCAGCTGGAGCCTCTGCTGCAGCTTCTGTTCCTTCTTCTCCTTCTTCATCTTCATCTTCATCTTCATCAGCAACAGCTGTACGAGAAGTTCTCACTTGACAGATAACCGTGTTGTCCGTATGTTGAATCTTGAAGTCTTCCTGCTCAATGGCAGTAACATACATTTTGGCTCCAATCTTCATTTCTGTAATGTCCGCTTCTATAAAATCGGGTAAATCCTTTGGCAAGGCTTTTACGCGAAGTTTACGGTTTACAATACGCAATACACCACCGTTTCTTACCCCACGGGAGTTTCCTGTAATTTTTACAGGGATGTTCATGGTTACTTCCTTGTCATCGAAGATTTGGTAAAAGTCGATGTGAAGGATACGGTCGGTTACTGGGTGAAACTGAATGTCCTGAAGGATACATTCTACGCTTGTGCCGTTGTCTAGTGCAATTACAACTGTATGTACGTTTGGAGTGTACACCAAGTCTTTAAATGCAATTTCGTCTGCCGAAAAGTGTATAGGTGCTTCTCCTCCGTAAACAACGCAGGGAACCTTTCCAGCATTACGTAGGGCTTTGGTCGATGCCTTACCCACGCTTTCTCTTTGAGATCCGTTAATTGTAATTGATTTCATTATAATGGTTTAAATTAAATAAGCCGCTTCTTTTGAAAGCGGCTGCAAATGTACGTTTTTTATACTAAATCCGAAAAGAAATCGCGCTGTTTCTACATCAGGAATTTAGAGGCAATGCTTTCGTTGTGCTGTACGCTCAACATCACGTCGGCAAAAAGCTGCGCACAACTCAATACTTTTATTTTAGAACTTTCCTGTTTTAAAGGAATGGAGTCCGTAACGATCAATTCCTGTAATTGCGAATTTTCCAAGCGCTCGTAGGCGTTTCCAGACAGGATGGGGTGTGTACAGATGGCACGTACACTGGCTGCACCACGCTCCATCATAAGATCGGCTGCTTTGGTAAGGGTTCCTGCCGTATCGACCATATCATCGGCCAAAACTACATTTTTTCCTTGCACATCCCCAATGAGTTCCATGTGTGAAATTACATTGGCTTTGGCCCTTTGTTTGTAACAGATCACTACATCACTTTCTAAAGCTTTAGAGTATGCATAAGCCCTTTTGGAACCTCCCATATCGGGAGAAGCAATCGTAAGGTTGTCCAGGTTAAGGTTCTTTAAATAAGGTAGGAAAATGGTAGAGGCAAAAAGGTGATCTACCGGTTTTTCGAAAAATCCTTGGATCTGGTCTGCGTGCAGGTCCATGGTGATGATGCGGGTTGCTCCAGCGGTTTCCAACATTTTGGCTACTAGCTTGGCAGCAATAGGAACCCGGGGTTTGTCCTTTCTATCCTGCCTTGCCCAACCAAAATAGGGAAGGACTGCAGTAATATGACGGGCCGATGCCCGTTTGGCAGCGTCCAGCATTAACAACATTTCCATAAGGTGGTCGCTGCTAGGAAAGGTAGACCCGATAATAAATACCCTGCTTCCCCGAACCGACTCTTCAAAAGAAGGTTGAAATTCCCCGTCGCTATAGGTTGAGGTAATTACGTTGCCCAGTGGTGCGCCAAAGGCATTGGCAATATTTTGAGCAAGAACTTGACTTTGTTTACAGGCAAAAATTTTAGGAGCAGGTACGGATGGAGACATGTGTTCTTATAGTTTAGTTGTGTTGGTTGCAAATGTAAAAAAATAGTGCGGAGTGTTCTCCAAAAAAATGCTGAAAGGAATTGCATTGTTTTAATAAATATTTGTGTATTTTTGCCGTCCCGTAACGCTCAAGTGGCGGAATTGGTAGACGCGCTGGATTCAAAATCCAGTTCCTTCGGGAGTGTGGGTTCGATTCCCACCTTGAGTACAGATAAAACCCTGACTGTAAAGTCGGGGTTTATTTTTTTATAAAGCGGAGTACAGATATTTCTTTCCCAGTACTAATTTCCAAAAAATATATTCCTTGAGGTAAGCTGGAGACATCTATGGAATTATTAACGCTAAGTTGCTCCAATAGTGTTTTGCCAGAAATGCTAATCACCTTTATTTGATCAATTTGATAATTGTTATTGGATATCCAGAGTTTTTCCAACACAGGGTTGGGATAAAGGGTGATTTTTTCAAAATTATTCTCTGTAATGCTTAATGGCATATTGCTGAAATTAGGCACGGGATAACTAGGGGCTAACGTATGCATGGTTTGGGATCCGTCACTTTGGTTTTCTACCCAAGCCTGGAAGGATTGAACTTCTTCGAAGAAAGAGAAATAAGTTGTCTCGAAAAGTGTGTGCGAATCGTGTTCGCAGGTATTGTCTGTTTTGTTGAATGTGAGCACTTCGAACCAACTGTTTGAAGAGTCGTATGACAAAGTACCATTAAAGGTATTGCAGGCAGCTTCCCCAGAAAAAGAGAGGGATTCCTCAAGGATTAATGTGGGGGATATCCTTGGTTCTATATCTATGACATGGGGATTCCCACCCGGATCTGTAAACCAATCGGTTAAATACCATGTTTTAAACAGTTCAGGATCTTGCCCAAACCCTTTCAAGGAAATCATGATTATAAAAAGGGGTAAAAGAGTTTTCATGACTTTATTCTTTTATAAATTTTTTGATGGCTTTCCCTTCACTGGTAGAAACTTCTAGGAAATACATCCCGTAAGGTAGTGATGAAACATCTATGGACTGATTTGCGTTCTTTTGTTGTAAAACCATTTGCCCAGAGAGATTGAAAACTTTCAACAGTTCAATTTGTGTGTTTCCCGAATCAAGGAATAATTCTTCAGAAACAGGGTTGGGAAATAAGGAGACTTCTGAGATAAAGGTATCCTCTAAGCCAAGGAAAGGCTGATCCTGATAAATCACCTGGTCTCCATTTGCAGCTGTAAGAACAAGTGAATCTGTATCAGTGTCTATAGGGATAATTTCATAAGACAGGATTTCTCCATCGTGATCATAAAAAAAGGCTTCGTATATCTGATGATTGAAAGTTTGTTGCCAATCTGTAAAGCACAGGTTGTTGGCAAAGCAAGCTACAAAAGTGAATTCGAATTCGTCTTCGGTCTGGGAATAAAAAAGGTCTCCAGAGCAGGAAGAGCAGGTTTCAAAATAAAACTCAAAGTCATCATCAGACTGTTCCATAAACATCGCTTCCTGATAATGGGTAGGAAAAGTATGCGGAGCGGTAGTACTTTCCCCATCAATAATTACAGAATGCAAAAGCCAAGTCCTATTCAATATTTCTGGGTCTTGCCCAAAAGCATGCATAGAATATATTCCCAAAAGAATGGGGAGTAGAAATCTTTTCATAGCGGTTAATTAGTTTTCTTTCTCCTTCTAAAGTTATGAAATTCCTTCCAGTTTGGCTAATTTGGCACTCTTGATTCATGAAAGTTGAAACTATGAACGATTTCAGTTTATACTTTAAATTGGGTTTGGACCATGTGCTAGACCTAGGGGGTTATGACCATGCCCTGTTCCTCATTGCCCTGGCCATTGCCTTTCAGATTAAAGATTGGAAACGACTCTTGGGATTGGTTACCTTCTTTACATTGGGACATACTTTGTCCCTATACCTTGCCAGTAAAGAGATTCTTCCTTTGAGTTCGGAAGTGATTGAGATCCTCATTCCCGCAACTATTTTTATATCGGCGGTTTATGTGCTGTATTTATCTTGGAAAAAGATAGCCACCCAAGGCAGTAGTTGGATTCTTTGGGTTACCACCTTGCTTTTTGGAATCATTCACGGCTTTGGATTTGGACGTTATTACAACCAGATCAACGATGAAGGTGGATTTGGCCCCTTACTTTCCTTTGCATTGGGTATAGAAGTAGCCCAAATTATAATCGTGGTTGTAGTGCTCTTAATAGGCACGCTTCTTGAAGTGTTTTTGAAAACGAGAAAATCGATTTTGGTTATTTTGGTTTCAGCATTTATTGCTTTGGTAAGTGCTTACTTAACCGTGGAGCGCTACCTGGAATATTTCTGAAACATTTAACACCCAGCCCCTTTGCTAGGCTATAGTTAACCCCTAAATTCGCTTTTTCACTATGACGGAGAACAAACAGAGACAATACGATGTGGCTTACCTGCAGATGGCGATGGAGTGGAGTAAATTGTCTTACTGTAAACGCAAACAGGTGGGTGCCCTTATCGTAAAGGACAAAATGATCATTAGCGATGGGTATAACGGAACCCCAACGGGTTTCGAGAATATATGCGAAGACGAAGAAGGGTATACCAAATGGTATGTGTTGCATGCCGAGGCCAATGCCATATCCAAAGTAGCAGCTTCCACCCAATCCTGTAAAGGAGCAACCCTATATATTACCATGTCGCCTTGCCAGCAATGCAGTAAATTGATACACCAAGCCGGAATATCACGAGTGGTCTATTACCATGCATATAAGGACGAAAGCGGATTAAAATTTTTAGAAAAAGCGGGCGTTGAAGTAACGCATATAGCAGATTTGGATTAAATGGGAAATTCTAAGAAATACATACCATTATTTTTAGGCATCGCAGTGGTGTTTGGGGTTTTTGTTGGGTCTAGACTCAACTTTAACGATAGCAACGAAAAAATCTTTGCCACCAATTCAAAGAAAGACAAACTCAACAGGCTTATCGATTATATAGATTACGAATATGTAGATGAAATCAATACCGATAGCATAGTAGATGTTACGGTAAACGGAATCCTGGAAAACCTAGATCCGCATTCGGTATACATTCCAGTAGACCAATACGAAGACAATGCCGACGACATGCGGGGGAACTTTGTTGGGATAGGGGTTAGTTTTTATCCCTATAACGATACCATTGCCGTGATTCGCGCCATAGAGGGCGGGCCAGCTGACCGTGCAGGGATAAAGGGCGGAGACCGTATCCTTTTTGCAGATGGTAAGAAGCTTTTTGGAGAGGGCATCCATAGGGACAGTATCTCTAAATACTTAAAAGGGGAAATAAACAGTAAGGTGAAACTAAAGGTGTACCGAAAAGGCGAAGAAGACCTGATGGATTTTACCTTAAAACGCAGGCGTGTTCCTATTGTAAGTGTCGATGCATCCTACAAACTAACCGACGAAATAGGATACATTAAAGTAAACCGTTTTTCTGAAGCAACCTTCAACGAATTTAAGACCTCTTTGGATAATCTTATCGATGAAGACATCACTACCTTGGTGTTGGATCTTCGTGATAACCCTGGAGGATATATCTCTGCCGCAGAACGCATTTTGGATGAATTTCTAAGTGATGACAAACTGGTGTTGATCACCCGAAACAAGAATGGGGATGAAAACCGTAGCTATGCTACCCGAAAAGGTGATTTTGAAGAAGGGAAACTCTATGTGCTCATTAACGAAAACTCTGCTTCGGCCAGCGAGATTGTAGCCGGAGCGCTTCAGGATAATGACAAGGGGATTATTTTGGGAAGAAGATCGTTCGGAAAAGGATTGGTGCAACGGGAAATGGCTTTGGGCGACGGTAGTGCCGTTAGGTTAACCATAGCTCGATATTATACCCCTACGGGACGTTCCATTCAACGTCCTTATGGAAACGGCAATGGCGATTACTATCGCGATTATGAAAACCGTTACCGCAACGGGGAGATGCAAAGTTCGGATAGTATTAAAGTGGCCGATTCCTTAAAATTCGTTACCCCAAAAGGGAAAATCGTTTATGGTGGAGGAGGGATTATACCCGATGTTTTTGTACCCAAGGATACCAGTGTGGAAAACGAAACCCTTCAGTATGTAGCCCGTAATGGATTTATGGCGTATTTTATTTTCGAATATTTGGAAGCCAATCGTGGATATTTCGAAGGGATGACCCTTAAACAATTCACCAAAGGTTTTGAAGCCGATGAAGCCCTAACCGAAGATTTTATTGCCTATGCCAATTTGGAAGAAGCCCAGATAGACATAAGCGGTTACGTAAAAGAACTGAAACAAGCCCTAAAGGCCAATATAGCCGAACAGTTGTATGGACCCAATGCCTTCGAGTTTTTCCTGAACATGGAAGATCCCATGATAAAAAAGGTACTTGAGATGGAAGCTAGAATCACCCCCGAACAATAATTATTTTGTCTTCTTTTTTATTTTATGCGACACCCTAAGGATAAGGGCCAGTAAAATGGCACAGGCTGCTGCCAATATACCAATAACAGCTACGCCGCTATCCCCTTCCAATAGGTTGGAAAAATCGAGTTTGGTTGCATTGAGGATGATCAATCCAAGGCCTATTGCCAAGAGTATGTAGATAAAGATTTTCATAAGGTTCGTTATTCAAATGAGTTATGAGAACAGTTCCTGAATGTTCGAGGTAAAGAGTTTTACCGCAATGGCCAAGAGGATCACCCCGAAGATTTTTTCGATAATTCCAATTCCGTTTTTCCCTAAAAAACGTTGTAGCCTTACCGACGATTTCAGTACGGCATAGACTATGATTACGTTTACAACAATGGCCACGATAATGTTTTCCAAGGCGTATTCTGCTCGTAACGAAAGTAACGTCGTAAGGCTTCCTGGCCCTGCTACAATAGGAAAAGCGATAGGAAAAACAGTCGCCATAGATAAGCTTTCCTCGTTTTGTTTAAAGAGGGAGATTCCCAAAATCATTTCCAAAGCAATAAAGAAAAGGATGAAGGCACCTGCAACGGCAAATTCGTTTACGTTAATGCCTATAAGGTTTAAGATCTCTTCCCCGATAAAAAGGAACATGGTAAGGACAATGGCTGCAATGATACTGGCACGTCCACTTTTTATCTTTCCAGATTTTTCCCGCAATGAGATGATGATGGGGATACTTCCAATAATATCGATCACTGCAAAGAGCACCATGGTGGCTGTAGCTATTTCTTTAAAGTTGAAGTTCATGACCGGAATGATTTTAGGTTGCAAAATTAACCAATAAAAATCCCATAACGGTCTCTTTTTCCCAAACTTTTACTGCAACCTTCGGTAGGCTTTTCTTTGTAAACAGATTATATTTGCCCCATGTTTCAGTTAGGGAAAACCATAGTCTCAGAAGATCTGTTCGAAAAAGAGTTTGTTTGCAATTTAGGAGCCTGTAAAGGGGAATGCTGTATTGCAGGGGAAGCAGGGGCGCCTGTTTCCGAAGAGGAGGTTGCCATTCTCAAAGAGATTTATCCCAAGGTGAAACCTTTCCTTAGAAAAGAAGGGATCGAAGCCATAGAGCAACAAGGAACCCACATTGTCTCAGCTTTGGACGAATTGGAAACCCCCTTGGTACATGGTAAGGAATGCGCCTATGTTACTTTTTCCGATACAGGTATTGCAGGTTGCGGTATAGAGGATGCCTACAATGCGGGCGCGGTCGATTTTAGAAAGCCCATTTCGTGCCACCTGTATCCTGTTCGTGTGCAGGATTACAGCGAATTTGCTGCGGTGAACTACCATAAATGGCCTATTTGCAACGATGCCTGTACATTGGGTAAAGAACTAAAAGTACCTGTATACAAATTTGTGAAAGATGCACTCATTCGAAAGTTTGGGGAACATTGGTACAGCGAGTTGGAAAAAGTGGCCGATACGCTGTAGTAAACTACCTCGGAGCATTTAAATCTCGATTATCGAGTAAAATTCCCTATAAAATACAGGCTTTTCCCTCTTTTTATCTTTCTGAATATCATTACCTTACCGAAAGAATTTCAATTAAACCCTTACAATTATGAAAAGAGTACAACTAGCCATTCTTGTATTGGCACTATGTGTGGCATGCAAGGACAACCCTGTTTCCGAAAAAATAAAAGAGACCCAGGAAAATGTATCCAATACCCGGGAAGCCTTCAAGGAAATCAACGAAATGCAGAAGGATATAGAAAAGCTTAAAGATGTTACCCCGCTTACCAACGAAGAGTTCAAAGATTGGTTGCCCGAAGAAATAAATGGAATGAAGCGGACCAGTTATAAAGCTGGGCAAGGCTCGTATATGAACCTGGCCATGGTAGAAGCTACCTATGCTACCGAAGACAAATCCAAAAAGTTTAAAATCCAGGTCATTGATGGCGCTGGAGAAATGGGATCGGCGGCAACGGCAACCATGCGGATCTTATTTTCGCAGGATTTTGAAGAAGAAACAGAGTACAAAACAAAGCGGACTACAACCCGAAAGGGGGTTAAGGCGGTAGAAGAGTACCACAAAAACAACAACCGAAGTACCATTCAGTTCATGGAAGATGATCGGTTCTATTTCCAGGTTACGGGTTCCAATATGGACATGGATGAAACTTGGGATGCAATCGATGAATTGGATGCCGAGAAATTAGGATAAAAATCAAAAATCTGGAAGTGAAAAACCGAAGGGGTAACCTTTCGGTTTTTTTGTTTTTTTAGCCGAATCTTCCTTTTTGAGATAAAAATCCGAATTTTTTTTCGAAGTATTTTGTTGAAAATCCATGTTACGAAAACGTTAGGAAAAAGTTGTTCAGCACCTTTAAAATGGGTGCCTGTTGGGGTTTTCAACGAGAAAATTATCGATTGTTCATAACCTTCAAAATAATTTATTAAATAATTGATAATCAATATTTTAAATAAAAAAATTAACACAATTATAATAACAATCCAGAACTGCTTGTGTTGAAAACTTTGTTGAAAACCCAAACCCTATTTTTTTAAAATTCCTCCCTATTTTTTTCATATTTGTTAGTCCCTAGTAATGAGAAATTAATCCAGAAAAATTTAAACGAAGGACATGAGCGCAGTAGAACCCATTTTAGCAGAAAACAAAGATCGCTTTGTTATTTTCCCTATTCAGCATCACGATATATGGGATTGGTACAAAAAATCGGAAGCCAGTTTTTGGACCGCAGAAGAGATAGATTTGCACCAAGATTTAACCGATTGGACCACCAAGCTAAATGACGACGAGCGCTATTTCATTAAACACATTTTGGCATTTTTTGCAGCCAGTGATGGAATCGTGAATGAAAACCTGGCAGAGAATTTTGTAAACGAGGTTCAGTACTCCGAAGCAAAATTTTTCTACGGTTTCCAGATCATGATGGAAAACATTCATAGCGAAACCTATTCGCTTCTTATCGATACGTACGTAAAAGACGATAAGGAAAAAGATAAGCTTTTTAACGCTATCGAAAACTTCCCTGCAATCAAGAAAAAAGCCGATTGGGCCCTTAAATGGATCGAAAGTCCAAGCTTCGCAGAGCGTCTTATCGCTTTTGCCGCAGTAGAAGGTATTTTCTTCTCGGGAGCTTTCTGTTCTATTTTCTGGTTGAAAAAACGTGGTTTAATGCCTGGATTAACCTTCTCTAACGAGCTTATTTCACGGGATGAAGGCGTGCACTGCGATTTTGCCGTACACCTTCACAACCATCACTTGGTGAACAAGGTTCCCAAGGATCGTATCCGTTCGATTATTGTGGATGCCCTTAACATAGAAAGGGAATTCATTACCGAATCGTTGCCCGTTAGCCTTATAGGGATGAACGCAAACCTAATGACCCAATACTTGGAATTTGTTACCGACCGCCTACTCGTTGAACTAGGTTGTGACAAAGAGTATAACACCAGCAATCCATTCGACTTTATGGATATGATCTCGCTGCAAGGAAAAACCAACTTCTTTGAAAAGCGCGTTTCCGAATACCAAAAAGCAGGTGTAACCAACAAGGACAAAGAGTCGAACAAAATTAGTTTCGACGCAGATTTTTAAATCAACTTCCGCTGGCCCCCCAAACGGCGGATTTTATTTTAAAGCATTCAAAGAATGTACGGCCCAAAACCGTGCAGGTAGGATTTTTTTTGAAAAACACAACTAACAACGCTAAAGAAGTATGAACGTAATTAAGAGAGACGGCCGCAAAGAACCCATCATGTTCGATAAGATCACATCTAGGGTTCGAAAATTATGTTATGGGCTCAACGAATTGGTTGATCCCGTAAAAGTCGCAATGCGTGTAATCGAAGGATTGTACGATGGGGTAACGACCAGTGAACTGGATACCTTGGCAGCAGAAATTGCTGCTACCATGACCGTAACCCACCCGGATTATGCACGGTTGGCAGCACGGATTTCCGTATCCAACCTACACAAAAACACCAAGAAGACCTTTTCCGAAGTAATGAAGGATTTATACGAATATGTAAATCCACGTACCGGGAAAGCAGCACCGTTATTAAGCGATGAAGTATACAAAATCATCGAAGAGAATGCGGATGAGTTGGATTCTACCATTATCTATAACCGAGACTTCGGTTACGATTACTTTGGGTTTAAAACCCTAGAACGTTCATACTTGCTAAAACTGAATGGGCAGATTGCGGAGCGGCCACAGCACATGCTCATGAGGGTATCTATTGGGATTCACTTAAACGACTTGGCAGCTGCCAAGGAAACGTACGAGTTGATGTCGAAGAAGTACTTTACCCACGCGACACCAACCCTGTTTAATAGTGGTACCCCAAAACCCCAAATGTCTTCATGCTTCTTGTTAACCATGAAAGATGATAGTATCGATGGTATATACGACACCTTAAAACAAACAGCCAAAATCTCACAATCGGCTGGGGGAATCGGGTTGTCTATCCATAACATCCGAGCGACAGGATCGTACATTGCAGGAACCAACGGTACCTCCAACGGGATCGTACCCATGCTACGCGTATTTAACGATACGGCCCGTTACGTAGATCAAGGAGGAGGGAAGCGTAAAGGTAGTTTTGCAATTTACGTGGAGCCTTGGCATGCCGATATTTTCGATTTCTTGGATTTGAAGAAAAACCACGGAAAAGAGGAAATGCGTGCACGTGATCTATTCTACGCCATGTGGATTCCGGACTTGTTCATGAAGCGTGTTCAGGAGGATGGCGATTGGACCCTTATGTGTCCTAATGAGTGCCCAGGCCTTTTCGATAGTCACAGTGAGGAGTTCGAAAAACTATATACAAAGTACGAAGCCGAAGACCGAGGTAGAAAAACCATAAAGGCGCGGGAGCTTTGGGAAAAGATTTTGGAGTCTCAAATTGAAACAGGAACTCCTTATATGCTGTACAAGGATGCGGCCAACCGTAAGAGTAACCAGAAAAACTTGGGGACCATTCGTTCTTCCAACCTTTGTACGGAGATATTGGAATACACTTCCCC
Source organism: Flavobacteriaceae bacterium (assembly GCA_028281065.1). GTDB lineage: Bacteria > Bacteroidota > Bacteroidia > Flavobacteriales > Flavobacteriaceae > Aureisphaera. Next base: position 12,249 of record JANQKN010000134.1, read on the forward strand.
GGATGAAGTGGCGGTATGTAACTTGGCGTCTATCGCCTTGCCTATGTTCATTAAGAACGGAGAGTTCGATCACAAGGAGTTGTTTAAGGTAACCAAAAGGGTAACCAAGAACCTGAACCGTGTGATAGATCGTAATTACTATCCTGTGGTTGAAGCAGAGAATTCCAATTTCCGTCACCGTCCTGTAGGATTGGGGGTTCAGGGATTGGCAGATACGTTCATATCACTACGTATGCCTTTTACCAGCGATGAGGCTAAGAAACTGAATCAGGAGATTTTCGAAACCCTCTACTTCGCAGCGGTTACCGCTTCTATGGAAGAAGCGAAGGTAGATGGACCGTACGAAAGCTATAAAGGATCGCCTATTTCTGAAGGGAAGTTCCAACACAACCTTTGGAACATTAAAGATGAAGAATTGAGCGGACGTTGGGACTGGGGCAAGCTGCGTAAGGATATTAAGAAACACGGGGTACGTAACTCCTTGTTGGTAGCGCCTATGCCAACGGCATCTACTTCGCAGATCCTAGGAAACAACGAAGCTTTTGAGCCTTACACTTCCAACATCTATACCCGTAGGGTACTGTCGGGTGAGTTCATTGTAGTGAACAAACACCTGTTGGAAGACTTGGTGAAGCTTGGCTTGTGGAACGACGATCTTAAAGAAGAGATCATGCGTGCCAACGGATCCATCCAGCATGTGGATATCATCCCGCAAGAATTGAAAGACCTATACAAAACGGTTTGGGAATTGAGTATGAAGGACATTATCGATATGTCCCGTCACAGAGGATACTTCATCGATCAATCCCAGTCGTTGAACCTCTTTATGGAGAACGCCAATATGGCCAAGTTAACCTCCATGCACTTCTACGCTTGGAAGAGCGGATTAAAGACAGGTATGTATTACCTGCGTACCAAGAGTGCCGTGGATGCCATTAAGTTCACCCTAAAGAACGATGCAAAGAAAAAAGAACCTGTGGCAGCACCCGCAGCCATGGCCGAAACCAAAGTGGAAGCCACCTCTGCAGCCAATGACAAACCGTTGACTGCACAGGAACTACGGGAATTGTTAGCCAAGTCCAAGGAAGCCGAGGACGATGAGGATTGCCTCATGTGTGGTTCTTAAACCAGACTCCTAAAAGAGTCGACTTTTAAGTGTTAAAATGAAAAAAGGGAAGCCAACGGCTTCCCTTTTTTATTTAATGCTATAATAAGATTGCAATTTAAAACAAATACAATACATAACCGAGAAAGGCACCGATCACGATTACCCAGATCACACTCAGCTTTTTAAAGCCAAATACAAGGATGGCACTCAATAGTGCGATAACAGCAGGCTGCCATTCGGTAATGGTTTCACGGGTCATAACATATAGAACTGCAAGCATCACGGCCAAGGCAGCAATATTTACACTGTCCAGAAACCCCCTTAGTATTTTCGATTTCCGCATTCGGGGAATAAAAGGGTTGAGGATCCATACAAAAAGGAAGGAGGGAAGGAATATCCCCAAAGTGCTGGCTAGGGAGCCCCAAAATCCTCCCAGCTGATATCCTATAAAGGTCGCAGTGGAGAGCACAGGGCCGGGGGTAAATTGTCCCACTCCAATGGCCTCGATCAATTCGGTACGGGAGAGGAACCCTATAGTAACCAATTCGGCATCGAGGTAGGCAAACAATACATAGCCACTACCATAGAGAATGCTTCCCACTTTCAAAAAGATCCAAAAGATTTTTGATACGGTAATGTCATTGATCGATTCGGAAGAGAAAAGAAGTAAAAAGGCTGGCGAAATGCTGTAAGCCGAAGATTGGAATTCATCCTTCAGAAAGAAATAGAGCATGCCCAGTAATCCTCCCAAAAGCAATACAATAACCTCGTTCATCCCTAAAAGGCTGGCTATTAAAACCAATGCCCCTATAATGATTAGCTCGATGTTCTTCACCGCTTTTTTGCCCAGCTTTAAGATGGCTGAAGCAATAACAGTCAACACAGCTGGTTGAATCCCTTTAATAAAGGGTTGTACTTCTGGCAGCGATCCATAGGTTACGTAAAGAAATGCCAGCAATCCAGTTACTACAACTGCAGGGAAGATAAAGCTAACACCCGCCACAATGAGTCCTTTTCTGCCAGCATATTCGTGGCCACAGTGCATGGTCATTTCGGTACTATTGGGTCCAGGGATAAGGTTGGTGGCTCCTACCAGATCCAAGAAATGTTCTTGGGTCATCCATTTTCGTCTGGTAACCACTTCGTTTTCCATCATGGCAATATGGGCAGCAGGCCCACCAAAGGCGAAACAGCCCAGTTTGAAAAAAACCAGGGCAACTTCTTTTAGTTTGTGTGGTTGAGACATAAGGATGTTCGGTTTTCAGTATATGGTTCTATTTCCAGAAATAGAATAGGAAATAAAAGTAAAAAAGCATTGTTCTTTATTCAAAAAACAATGCTTTTTTCTTCATTGAAAGAGAAAGGTTACTCTCGCTTGTAACTTGTATAGTACTCTTCCATTAGGTTCATGATACTGGTAACAAGATCTTTTGTTTCCAGAAGAATGTTGAAATACAGCGTTGTATTTTTTGGACTGGATTCTTCGGTACGGGTCCTGTCGATTTGTGTTTGAATCTTTTCCGTTAAGTTATTCATCACTTCTTCCTTTCGGGCAATTACATAACTTATTCTTTCAAACTTACGGCTATCGAACACTTCAACAATCTCGTTAAGCAATCCTTCCAAGGTATCATCGATTTCCCGAAGTTCGTTAATCTGCTTGTACCTTAGTTTTTTGTGGTTGTTGTTTACGTGCTTGTAACTCTTCTTGGATATAAACTCAAGGGATTGGGCTATATCTGTTAAGTATGCTAAAACGGTAATATAGAAACTACTTCCACGGACACTGGTTTCATCCAGGTTCTTGATAAGGTAGAATATATTGTCCCTAAGATCTTCGATCTCTGCATCCAGTTTTTCAACTCCTTTTCTACTCTTTTTAAGGGCTTTGTTATCCTCGAAGGATAGTCCTTTAAGAACAGCAGTATAAATCTTATTACTTCGCGAAATTACATTGGAAATGTTATCGGCACTTTCAGAAATAATTCCCTGTACGGTACTACTTTCCGATTTCTTAAGGGTTTTTGGGTCTACCTTGGTCATGCTCTTTTTCTTGTGAGAAAGGTAGTTGCGTACCAATAGAAGCACAGTGATAAGAAGTAGGATTGGGATCATTACTTCTTTGTTCAAGCGAATCAAGAAGGCAACGATACCAGCAGCAATAAAAGCACCGATAGCGGTAAAGAACCATCCACCGATTACGTTTAATACCCCTGCCACACGATATACAGCGCTTTCACGTCCCCAAGCTTTATCGGCCAAAGAGGTACCCATAGCTACCATAAAGGTAACGTAGGTAGTGGAAAGTGGCAATTTCATAGCAGTTGCAATAGAAATAAGCACTCCAGCTACCATTAGGTTTACAGAGGCACGGATCATATCGAATGCGGGAGCATCGATACTTTGATCTTTGGTCATTACCACTTCAGGTTTTGTAAAATTAGCAGCAATTTTTTCCTGGGTCGACGCTGGGATAATAGCTCCAAAATATTTTCCTAATAGTCTAGAACCTTTAACGATTCCCCTAGAAAGCATATTGGGTTGGAACTTTTCGTGTGTTTCGGTCTGACGGGACAAGCTGATCTCGGTTTCGGCAACTGTTTTCGCTTTCTTGGAAAACCAAAGGGTTACTACCATGATACCTCCAGCTATAAATAATAGGAAAGGCTCTGCAGGCATTTTCTTGTCCAATACATCCATAGCAAATAAAGAAGCATCTACACCAGAAACGGACCAAGCTTCGTAGGAGTGATAGGCAGCCATAGGAACCCCGATAAAGTTCACCAAGTCGTTACCAGAGAATGCCAAAGCCAATCCAAAGGTACCTACTCCAATTACTACTAAAAGGATGCTCTTTTTGGTGATCTTTTGAAAAGCAAAAGAGAACAATGTAAACAAAGCAAAACCAGCAAGGATGATGTATATTTCGTTTCCTTCAATAAACCCTTTCATGTCTTTGTAATAAGGAGTTCCTTTTAATCCTTTCATGAAGATGAAATACAGGATGGCTGTTAGGGCAAGACCTCCAAAAATGGCACCGAAATTCTTGATTCTCTTCTCGTACTGAAAAGTGAAAATAAGCCTAGAAATCCATTGTACAATGGCTCCTACCGAGAAGGCAATGACAACAGACAACAAAATACCACTTATAATTTCGAGTGCTTTTTTGGTGTTGATATAGCTTCCTAAATCTGCAATGGTTTGCGCATCGGACTCACTAATCTTTATTAAAGACATGATTACAGCTGCACCCAATAAGTTAAATACAATAGATACGGTTGTAGAGGTAGGAAGTCCCAAGGTGTTAAAGAAGTCCAGTAATAATATGTCCGTAATCATCACGGCCATAAAAATGATCATGATTTCATCGAAATAGAACTCTCCCGGGACAAAAATTCCTTTACGGGCAACCTCCATAAGACCACTGGAAAAAACAGCCCCAATAAAGATCCCCAAACTAGCTACGATCATGATCGTACGCATAGATAGCGCCTTCGATCCAATAGCTGAATTCAAAAAGTTAATCGCATCATTACTTACCCCAACCACGATATCGGCTACAGCAAGAATGACCAGTGCGACAAGCATTAACAAATAAATATTCTCCATGATAAATTGAAATTCCATGGTGCAAATGTCTCATTTTAATTGAGCGCATTTGTTACCAAATTGTTATCTCTTTTATAGCCTAAAAATGTAGGTCGAACCCTGTGCGGAACATGATTCTGTCTTCGTTCCCACCCAAGGTACTGTAACTTACGTCGGCTTGTATTTTTAGTTTATGTCCAACCACATATTTGGAAAAACCAAGGGTATATTGTTCTTCAGCAGCCCTTCCCGTTACATCGTCAAAATCCAAAGTGGTGAAACGTCCAGTAATTTCATAATTACTCTTAAACAAGTAACTCGCTTGTCCATTGAAGGCACTTCCTGTTGTTACAATGTCCCCAGTTTCGGTTCCATCTGCCTCAACCGCCACAGGGTTGTCGGCATCCCTCAAGGCATATTCACCCATAAAGGCAAAGCCTTTGTATTTGAACATGGCATCGGCAAAGAATGTGGTGATATCGGTTTCGTACAAAGAACCATCGGCTAGGAACATATAAGACCCTAGGTTACTTCTGGTCTTTACAGCATCTTGGTTGTAATCGTATGTAAAGGCAAGCATTAATTTAGGGGTTTGTTCACGTTTTAAGTCTGCTTGCGAATAGTCTCCTTTGGAAATAAATTTACCAAAGGGTAGGAATTCCAAACGACCTGTATACTGAAGCCCTCCTTCATTACCTTCGGTAACGTTTCTGCCTTCTCCTTGTGAGATGGCGATCTTTTCACGCATCAGGAATTTTTCCCCCAATTTTGTGTGGTGACGTACCTGAATCCCCAAATCACGGTCTATGTTAAATCGACTGTTTAATAAGGAACGGTCTATCAATTGAAGGTTCCCGGAAGAAACAACCCGTTCTACGTTACCAGGAAGCTTGGTCTGACCTGCCCAAAGCTCGAAGTTTTCGGCAAAGTTCCACATGATTACCGCATCCAGGATATATCTAGGGGTATTACGGTTAAATTGGTTGGCTCCAGAAATATCACGGTTAGAAAGCCCTAACTCTATTTTATATCTCAGTTTAGGGGAGTAAGCATATCCATCGAACTTTAATCGGGCACGACGAATGAGGAAGTTTTGCTCTCCGCTACCGTATTTGTCACCATCATGATCCCAATTTACCACATATCGTGCTTGAAATCTTGGGGCGAATTTAACACTGAAGGAACTGTCTTTAGCAGTAAAATTGATGATACCTTTTCCAAATTTGGTATCGCTAATTTCTTGAGATTTAGCAGTATAAACGGAAAAAAATAGAACTGCTACTAGAAGGTAACGTAATTTCATTAAAATCGTTTTTAGTTTTTGTCGCTGCAAAGAACCAAAACCAATGTTAAGTTAATGTTACCTCAAGTTTAATTTTGCGAGGCGGGTTAACAACCTTATGAACAGGGCAAAAAAGAAAGGGCTACCCGATTTGGATAGCCCTACACTAATAAAATCCAGTCGACAAAAACTAAACGATTCAATAGTGTCTTTTTCGTCATAAGACTTACACAAAGAAATAGAAAGAATGTAGCCTTTTCGTAACGCTATTATTAATAAATGTTTAAGAATGAAGGGACTAATACAGATTTCCAATGTTAAGTTTTCAATTATATAATGTTGAATATCAGGTAATTAAAAAGTTAATGTAAATTTAATGTTACCAAATGTTTTCAAAATAGTTACGTATTTTTTAACTTTGAGTATACGATAACCCAAATGAAATTTGATTCTATGAAAAAGATAGCTCTATTAGTTGTGATGGCATTTGCAGTAAACGTGGCCATGGCCCAAGATTGCAAAAAGACCTGTTTAAAGAAAGATACTTATGTGCAGAACGGTGACCTAATTGAAGCTACCTTGTACCATGACAATGGTGTAGTTGCTCAAACTGGGTTTTATACCTTGGAAAACAAACTGCAAGGGGAATGGATTAGTTACGATGTGGATGGAAACAAAACTGCAGTAGCCAATTACGATAACGGTAATAAAGTAGGTACTTGGAAATTCTACCAAGGGGAAACCATTAAAGAGGTGAGCTACGAAGATTCCCGTATCGCCGAGGTGAAAACCTGGGAGGTAACAAGTACCAAGGTAGTTGTAAATTAAAAGAGAACAGTATACAAATAGAAAAGGGCTCCGTTACGGAGCCCTTTTCATTTTGAGAAATCTAAAAGCTAGTTACGGGTCCATCCCGTATTCCAACTATCGTAATCGGTACCGGTTGCGTTTCCGTCGCCAGAGATAAAATCTGTCTCATTGAAAGTAAAATCGGTATCGTTTTTCATTTTAAGGACAACATCTTCAAAAGTAGCATCGGTAACCCCTAGGTTGCCATCCAATACACCTTGTCCTGTTGGGCTGTCCCCAGTATCACCATCAAGGTCGAAACCTTCTTCGTACCCTTGGATCAATACATTGCTGAACATTCCTTGCGTCCCAGCTCTTAAACGAATGGCTTCGTTTCCAGTGGCAGATCCTCTTCCTACGATAGTAACATTGGTTACAGTAGGGTTGGACCAGAATGTAGGGTTGGAGTTGTTTCCGATATCGGTGTTGAATCCATCACACTCGAATGCTTTGTCATGCTCCACTCTGTGTTCTACATAAACGTGGTTTAAGGTTCCAGAGAAACCTTCGGTCCAGTCTACAGAGTCGTCTTGGGATCCTATAACAGAAATGTAAGAAGCGTTTACAGTTCCTCCAAAGAACTCGATACCATCATCTTTTCCTTCGAAAGCCTGGATGTACTCTACTGTAGTTCCAGCTCCTACTCCGTAAAAAGAGAATCCGTTGTTTTCTGAAGAAGCATCGGCAGCTCCACCAGAGTATTCTACACGTACATACTTAATGGTTCCAGAGTTGTCATTGGCATTGCTTCCACCATAAGGAAGACCACCAATCTCACTAGTAGAAGTAGCATCGCCACCCGCTACAGAGTTAATAGGGGCTTTTCCTAAAATAATAAGACCTCCCCAGTCTCCAGCGCTAGGAGTAGCTACTGCAGATGTCATAACAATAGGGCTTGAAGAAGTTCCTTCGGCATTAATGGTAGCTCCTTGGGCAATGGCGATGTAAACACCCGCTCCAGGGTTTGCTTTAATTACTACCCCAGCAGGAATGGTAAGGGTAGTTCCTTCGGTCATGATCAAAGCTTCGGTAAGGTTGTACTCGGTTCCCAACTCTAAAGTTAGGTCTGTGGTCATAGTACCCCCGATGTTGTTGTCGTCTGGAGTTTCGCCTCCGTTTCCACCACCTTGGTTGTTTTCAATTACAATAGGAGCGGTGTCGTCGCTTTCACATCCAGTAAAGATAAGTCCAGCGATCGCTAAACTTGCTAATAAAATTTTTGTTTTCATTGGTTTCATTGATATTAGTTTGCTTAAAATTTGTATTTCAATTGTAGTGCGAGGTTCATTCCTCTTTTATAGCTGGACAATGCAATGTCGCCCAGTGATTCGGTTTCACGTATTCTTTCTATGGTCGGGTCCAATAGGTTTTTGGCACTGGCATTTACCTCAAAATTGTCGCCTATCTTATTCTTCCAAACAAAGTCCAAGGTTGGGACCGATTTTTCGATGATATTGCCCAGCTGCCCAGAACCAATGGCGTCGATTCGGTCACTGAAGTAAGAGAACACCAAGTTGGCCACAGGCTTGTAGTTCCCAAAAACAGGACTGTAGTTGATGTCTGCGTTGATGATGAAAGGAGAAGCTCCTTGTAGCTCTTCGGTTCTACCTTCTTCAAATGTCGTGGTAAACAATCCTTGGGAACTTCTTAAATCCTGCTCGGTGTGCATGTAAGTGGCGTTAAGCCCCATACTTAGTTTTGCCTTTTCATCCTCATCCACCAAAAGGGTTTTTCTCAATTCCAATTCCACACCCAAAACCTCTGCTTTTTCACCTGTACGGAAGAAACGTTGGGTTCCTGTAGCATCGTTAGCAATTACTTTGTTAATTGGATCGTTGATCTGTTTGGCAAATGCAGCTACAGAGAAAATCTCGCTTTTTCCGAAGAACCATTCGTACTTAAGATCTATGTTGTAAATCTCGGAGAAAGAAGGATCATTCAACAGGTCTGGATTACCTCCTACGCGTTGGGTAACATCTTCGTAAACGAAAGGCGTAACCTCTTTAAATTCTGGGAAAGAAACTGTTTTACTGAAAGAGAAACGAAGGTTTTGCTCTTCGTTAAGCCCGTACTTTATATTTAAACTGGGAAGTATATAAGTTTCGGCTGTAGCCCTGAACCCAGGATCGGTAGGTAACAGGTTGATTACATCATACACAATGTCCTGCTTCAGGGATTCGAAACGAATACCAGGCACAATGGTCCAAGTAGAGTCTGGTGTTATGGCGGCATTTAGATACCCTGCATGAATCCCCAAGGTTCCTTTATAGGTGTTCTCCGGATTTCCAGGGAAGTTCTCGCTGCCCAATCCAATGGAAGGGTCCAACGGATTAAACACAAAGGTGTTGTAAACCGTCCCTAGGTTTTCTACAGCAAATACGCTGTTAAAGTTGTTTACATCCTCAACTGGGGTGTTGGGTTCTATGAAATCGTATCCGTAACGAATGTTCTCGAATTCACGCTCTTTGGTCCTTCCGTTATACCCAAGGTTGAAAGTTAGTTTTTCGGAAGCTTGGTAGGCCATGTTCATACGACCGTTGATCTCGGTGTCGTCTATGTCCTGAAAGTATCTTTGGTTATCAAAAGGAATGTTGTTGAAGAAAGAAGGATTGGTATTTGGGTCGTTATCCAATGCTAGGTCATAACGCTCCAAACTGATTCGCTTTCTGTCCGGTTGGCGGGAGTCTACCACATTGTATCCCACGCCCCAATCGAATTTCAATTTTTCGTTTAGGTTATGCGTACCCAACAATTGGTTTACGATGATCATATCCTGATCAAACTGAACGTTCATTTGGTAGAACCCTCTGTCGGTGTCCAAGATAGCATCCCGATTGGTACCCTGTCCGTCTATACCAAAAAAGCTTACTTCGTCACTGGCACTGTTAATGAAAAGGGAGTTGTAACTCACTTTGTGGTCACTGTCGATCTTATAAATGATATTGGCCATGGCCGTGGTAGTCGTGGAGTATTCGTATGCTTCGGAAGCGTCGAAACGTTTCTTTTCGATCGTGGTAAAATCTACAGCAGGACCATTTCTGTATTCAAAATCATTGTCGAAAGAAGCTGTAGCGAAAAGACTTAGCTTAGAATTGTTTTCGAATGTAAAAGAAGTTCCTCCGGAAATACTTCCTGTAAAGCGTACAGGCGTTCCTGCATCTTCAGGGTCAACCCCATGCGATAGGATCACTGCAAAAGGATTGTTGTCGTAGCGATTGTAGAAACCGAATTTTCCGGTCCCCTCACTTTTTACAAAGTTTTCACCTATGGATCTGGAGTTGAATCCAGAGCCCAATTCAATATCCAAAAACCCTTTTCCTGAGTAGTCCTTGGCTAGGATATTTACATTACCCGCGGAGAAATCTCCATAGAAATCTGCCGCATAGGTTTTGCTTACCGATACGTTTTGAATAACGTCCGACGAGAACAGGTTGAGGTCCATGTTCTTCTTCTCAATATCGTTGGATGGAAGGGAAAGACCGTTGTAGGTAGTGTTTAAGTAACGATCACCCAAACCTCGTACATATACATTGCTACCCCCTTCTTGACGGGAAATACCGGAAATCTGTTTCACCGCCCCAGCCGCATCACTCACCCCTTTTCGGGAAAGCTCGTCGGCACCAATACTTTGCTTAATGGTAACTGCTTTTTTCTGCTCGAGCAACAAGGCCACTTCGCTTTCGCGCTTGGTAGTGGTTTTAATAACAACTTGCTCCAATTGGGCTGCACTGGCTCCCATTGGGACATTAACCGTGGTTACCTTGTTGGCTTCTACAACTACATTTGGGATCTCTACGGTTTCGAATCCAACAAAACTATACTGAATTGTATACGTACCCACTTCCAGGTTTTCCAAAGCATAAAGACCGTCAAAGTCCGAGGTGGTTCCTTTGTCGGTTCCTTTTATAATAACATTGGCAAATGCAAGGGGTTCGTTGTTGAAATCCTTATCGGTCAATGTTCCGACAACGGATCCCGTTTGTTGTGCCATAACCGTGGCACTAAAACATAAAATTATAAGTAGGGAAAAATGTCTCATTGTGTTGTTTAAATTTCTCGCTGCAAAGAAACTTGAACAGTGTAAAGGATGTGTTATGCGTAAATTATGCTTAGGTCATTTCAAGGTTAGGGAATTGTTAAGCGCTTAACATTAAAAATTTTGATGCGCGGGAACCGCTAAACTCGTATCTTGGCATACTGTAATTTTATACTACTATGATGCAATGGGAGCAGCTCCTTTCGCTACGTCGGCAAGGGGATACCAACAAACGACTTAGAATAGAACAGGATGAAACCCGATTGGGCTTCGAGGTGGAT
>JANQKN010000049.1 GCA_028281065.1 Flavobacteriaceae bacterium
ATATGTATACAAGAATACTATCTATAATAGCTATTGTATTAAGTTGCAGTTGCAATACGGGCACAACACAAACCAATGCCCTGGTAGGAACTTATTATGTCAATGATTTTTACTATTACCTAGAAGCTGGATTTGAGCTTAAAAAAGAAAAACCCAAGAATGATTTTATACTCTATACCTTCAATTTCAAGGAAAATGGGGAGATTGTTTTTAAAGACCTCACAAAAATGTATGATTGTGGTAATGGTGTATTTTCAATTGACAAAGGATTCTGGAAAGCCAAAGAGAATGGTGTTTATGAGTTGATCTTTGAAGGGGAGTATGCGTTGGAGTCCAGATTTCAAACAGCATCCGAATACACCATAGTCCCTATGAAGAATGGAAACCTAAAAATGAAGCTTCAAAAAGTTTTAAAAAATGAAAAGAGATCGTATTGGGAATTATAAAGCAACGTATTAGCAATCATCTTCGTTAAAGTGATATCTTCAAGTAAAATTTACATACCAATGAAACTGGGTCCACTCTTCCTAATTATGTTTTTTACAGCCTTTACTTTTGGGCAGGATTTCCAATTACCCGAACAGGATGTAGAAGACCTAAAAGCCGAAATACGGAAGCATAATGATACCGAAGAAGCCATCTACCTGTATCTTGTCGATAACTTCGATACCATAGCTAAGAAAAGGGAGGTTGTTTATCTGGATTATGGTAATTATCGCATTTGCTCGTTCAATCAAGAGTTCGAAAACGACATAAACTATTCGATCGAAGAATGCAGGGAAGCTGGGGGGACATTAATTTCCCTTGTACTTCCAAAAACAGATCGACAAAGCTTGGTAACTTGGATTGAAATGATCTATGAAAGTTACTCTATGGGCGAAGAGAATACTTGGGATCCCAATAAAACCAAATACGAACCCATCAATAAAGGAGTAGGTTGCTATTTTGAGATAAAAGAAACTGAAAAATATACCCTAGTCGAGAATTACTGTGGGTGCTAGTAAACAACCAAAAGCGTATACAACTGTATTGCCAATGCAATGGCTATGATAATAATGAAGACAGGCCTAAAGATGGGGCCCAGCCAGTTGATACGGTCAAAGAATAGAAATTTCTCCATACCCCAAACTTAGTATGCAGAAGGGGAAGGTAAAAATAAGGTGAGGTATCTGTGAGAAAAGGAGAGTAGAAAAAATATACTAATTTTCTCCTTATTTCACCCTGGTTATCGTTAACCCATCCCGTATGGGAAGCAATACGGTTTCCAACTTAGGATGGTTGTTCAAAGCCTTGTTATACTCCAACAACACCTGCGTATCCACATCATCTGGAGCCACTTTTTCCACTACTTTTCCACTCCAAAGCACATTGTCGCTTAAGATCACCGCACCCGAAGGCAATACGGGCAACAATAGCTCTAGGTAGTTGAGGTAATTGCGCTTGTCCGCATCGATAAACACCAAGTCGAAAGTAGTATCCAATTGGGGGATGATCTCCAAGGCATTACCCAAATGTTGAACAATACGATCGCCATAACCCGAAAGGTCGAAGTACTTGCGTTGCAGGTCAAACAATTCTTCGTTAATGTCTATGGTGTGCAGTGTGCCTTCCTTTTGCATGCCTTCGGCCAAGCATAGCGCCGAATAGCCTGTATAGGTACCTATTTCCAAGATATGTTTGGGATTTACCAACTTGGCAAGCATGCTCAGTACCCGCCCTTGAAAATGCCCACTCAGCATTCGGGGCGCCAGTACCTTTTGCCAGGTTTCGCGGGAGAGTTGTTGTAACAATTCAGGTTCCGGTTGCGAATGGGCTACAGCGTAATTGTCTATATTTTCAGGAAGGAAATTCATAATAAAAAATAAGCTCCACAATGTTACTAAAATTTGCGGAGCTTTTGTGTGTATGTCGTTTTGTAACTAATCTATTCCGAAGGGTTTTCTTCAGGGGCCTCTACTTCTTTGGCCGATCCTCCCATAAAGAAAAGGACAGCACCTACAACAACTAATGCTATCTTAATACCCCAAGCAACGCCTTCGCCCCATTTATAAATCCATTCTAAAATAATAGGAACGCGCCCCACATAATTTAAAACAATAGCAAGAAGGCCAAACAAGGCCATGTACATACCTATTCGTCTCATAAAAATTTAATTTGGTTGATATTCCTTAAAGATAGGAAAATAAAGGAGGGGCTAGCTTCCTAAGATGCGCTTTTTCATTTTTTCCTTGGCAACTTCATCATTTCCGTGCAGCCATTGCAGTACATTGTCCTCCCACATGGCATCGCAATCTTCCTGGGTTACGATATCTCGTTCCTTGGCGAGGTCTAGGATCTTCCCAGGATAGGAAGATTGGGGCGCACTTTCCATTTCACCCAAAGGATACGGATCGTCCAAGCCCATAAGGACCTGTTCCGTGCCTTGGTTTTCTATCAATAACTTTAACGAACCTGTATCGTGCACCAAGGTGTCGAAAAAGATGTTTTTGTGTCCAACGGCTTTTCGGGGGTGCTGCTTGCCTTCGAACAAATCGGGGCGTCCATCGAACCCTTGGATACGTCTCCCAAGGTTGATCTGAGCCAACTGTCCTCCGTGGGCAAAACAGGTTCGCATGTTGGGGTATTTGTCGGCATAACCATTAAGCGTCAAGAAATGGTATGCATCTGCACACTGCGCCAACATCCAGATAAGGTGAAAACGCCAAGCGGTATTTTCCAGTTTTATGAACTTTTCCCCGTCGTAGGGATGTACCTCTATTGCCAAGTTGTATTTGCTGGCCAGTTCGAAAATAGGCTCGTTTTCCTCATCAAAAATACAACGCCAAGTACCAATCGTATCCATGTAGTGTGTAGGCAAGCACAGCAGGCTCATACCTAATTCCTCCACACAGCGTTCTATTTCCCAAAGTGCCCCGCGAACAAAGCCGGGATGCACTACAAACCCACAAGTAAACTTAGATGGGTGATCGTGTTGTATACGGGCATTAAAATCGTTCTGAAACCGCAATGCCTGCTTCATTTCCTCCAACCGAAGCCCGTTCCCATACAATTGCGACAAATTGAGAACCACGGCGTGGTCTAGGTCGTATTTGTCCATCCACTCCAACTTCTCGTTCAGGAAAAAACTGGAATCCGTTACAGGGCGTTTCCAATCTTTCTGAAGCATGAACTTACGGTCTTTGTCTACCCAAAAAATACCTTTGTCCTGCATAAACTGCGGGATTTCCTCGGGATAGGGAAGAAGGTGGGAGTGACCGTTTATTCGAAGTTTCTTTTGCGCCATGGAGTTGGGTTTTGCTAGTTATGTTATGGGCGTGACCCTCTTTCGCTAAAGCTTCAGCGGGTCGGGCTTTCGCTACTACACGGTAGTTGGCTCAATCCCTCACGCAATCCGATAAAGTTACAAACTTTTTGTGCGTCCGCCATCAACGGGCAAGTTAATTCCACTTATGTAGCCTGCGGCGGGGCTTACCAAGAAAGCAACGGCATTGGCTACTTCCTCTGGAGCGGCAAAACGTCGGGCAGGAACCAGATTTTTCATAAAAGCTACTGCTTCGTCTTCTGTTTTATTCATTTTACGGGCAGCATTGGCAACAATATCGTCCAAGCGATCCGTTGCCGTAAAGCCAGGCAACACATTGTTTACCGTAATACCATGGGGTCCCAATTCGTTGGCTAGGGTTTTGCTCCAGTTGGCCACGGCACCACGTATGGTGTTGCTAACCCCCAAACCGTCTATGGGTTGCTTTACCGATGTGGAGATAATATTGATAATACGACCGTACCCTTCCTGCTGCATCCCGGGAACCACGCTTTGCACCAAAATCTGGTTGCAAACCAAATGCATTCTAAAAGCATTTTCGAACTCGGCCACTTCGGCAGCGTAAATACTGCCTCCCTTTGGGCCACCCGTATTATTTATAAGGATGTGATAATTTTTCTGAAGGGTGGCATTCAGTAAGGTTTCCTTCAATTTGGCAGGTTCGCTAAAGTCCGCTACCAAATAGTCGTGTTGCTGTCCCTTTTCCGAAGGAAGTTCGGCAAGGACACTTTTCAGTTTTTCTTCGTTTCTAGCTACCAAGGTAATGGTAGCACCCATTTGGGCCATTTGCATAGCAGAAGCTTTACCAATTCCGGCACTACTTCCGCAAACCAAAGCATTTTTATGGGTAAGGTCTAAATTCATCTTTATGATTCGTTATAGGTAATACATACATTTTTGGGTTCGGTAAAGAAGCGTAGCGCTTCAAAACCACCTTCGCGGCCTACACCACTGGCTTTTACACCGCCAAATGGAGTGCGTAGATCACGATTGAGCCAGGTATTGACCCAAACGATCCCTGCTTCCAGTTTTTTGGAAATACGCATGGTGCGGTCCAAATCACTGCTCCATAAGGTAGCGGACAGACCGTATTTTACGTCGTTGGACAAAGCAATGGCTTCTTTTTCGTCTTTAAAGGTAACGATGGTTACTACAGGGCCAAATACTTCTTCTTGCTGAATGGTACATTGGTTGGAATCTACTTCGATAACCGTAGGTTCCACGTAGTATCCCTTCTCATAACCCGCTACGGTAACTTGTTTGCCACCGTGAAGGATTCTCCCTCCCTCTTGTTGGGCGATATTTATATAAGAAAGTACTTTTTCCATATGTGGTTTAGAAACCAAGGCTCCTAAGTTGGTGTCCGATTCCATGGGGTTACCCACCTTTAACTGGGATACTTTTTCTACAAAGTCCTTTTTGAATTTTTCTGCAATAGATTCCTCCACATAAATCCTACTTCCGCAAAGACAGATCTGCCCTTGGTTGGCAAAGGAGGATTTTACGGTTACGGCCAACATCTTCTCGTAATTGCAATCGGCAAAGATGAGGTTGGGGTTTTTTCCACCCAACTCTAACGATAGTTTTTTGAACATAGGAGCTGCCGTTCTAGCCAAATGCTCCCCTGTTTTGGTGCCTCCCGTAAAGGAAATGGCTTTAATATTGGGATGTTCTACAATGGCCTGACCTGCACTGGGACCCGTGCCATGTACAATGTTAAGGACCCCTTTAGGCAGTCCAGCTTTGGTAAGGATTTCACCCAATAAATAAGCTGTCATAGGAGTAACCTCACTGGGTTTAGCCACCACACAATTACCCGCTGCAATTGCAGGAGCCACCTTCCAGGTAAAGAGATAGAGGGGAAGATTCCAAGGGGAAATACATCCCACCACGCCTATGGGTTGCCGTAATGTAAAATTCATGGTATTCCTACCCACACTTTCGTGCGCCTCGCTGGCAAACTGGGTAATGGCATTGCCAAAGAAACGGAAATTGGCACTGGCACGAGGAATATCCACAGCTTTGGCCAAGGACAATGGTTTCCCGTTGTCTTTGGATTCTGCTTCTGCCAAACGATCCAAATTGTTTTCAATAAGATCAGCGATTTTTAGCAGGATACGGCTTCGTTCCTCGATCGGGGTTTGGGACCAAGCTGAAAAGGCATCTTTGGCGGCTTCGTAAGCTTGTTGAATGTCTTGCGAAGTACTTTCGGCTATTTGCGAATAGACTTCTCCCGTGCTGGGATTGTAATTATCGATCCATTGTCCTTCCGTTGGATCGCAATAACTGCCGTTTATGTAGTTGCTTATTTTCAAAACTGAAATTATTTTTTGGTAAGCAGTTTTTCTGCCTTGTTATCTAAAACATATATGACCGCTTTTTTCATGTCTTCGTATTCAAAATCTTCCTGAAACCAAATCCCCCAATTATAATGTGTTCCTTCATAATCTGTCCCTAACACATACTTGGCTTCATCCATTTGAATGGCAAAGGGGGAATTCTCCGACTGGATTTTTAATTGAATGTTGTTGTTTTCATCCAATAAATAAAATAGGTGTTTGTAGTAGAGTTCTCCGTCTCCTTCTTCGTAGCGTTCAAAAACCTGAACCAATTGGTCATTCCAACGAAATTGATCGAAACAGAACATATCTCTTAGATAGCCTTCCATAAGCCCTTCTTTTTGGGCGTCATACATTTTCTTCTTCAAAGGTGCTGCTTTGTCGTACTCCTTTTTTCCGTAATACACCTGTATGAGCTTGGATATAGCATGGTAATCTAAGGGAGTTACTTCCAATAACTCCAGATAGGCACTTTCTGCTTTGTCGTAGTTCTGGTTCAAAAACTCGTACAGGCCTATATTGTAAAGAGCGGTTATATAGGATTGTGAATCCCTTGTTACATTGTCCTTGGACTGATAAAAGGCCTCCAAGGCTTTTTCGGGTTGGTTTGTCTTAGCATAAATCTGCGGGATCATGGCAAAAGCCCTTTCTGAAGGATTTTCACGTTTAACGGAGGTTTGGTAGGCGTCCATGGCTTTCCCGTAATCCTGTATACTTGAGTATACATCACCTAAGGCACTATAATAATGTGTGTTCGTAGAATCCAATTGTATTGCCTTTTGTATTAGGGGAATGGCTTCATTAAACTTTTCTGAATAGGTGGTTACCTTTCCTTTTATAAAATAGGCATCGGCATTGTTTTCGTCCTCTTTAAGTGCCAAATCCATAAACTTAAGACAATTGGGATCATCTTCTTTCATATAGTAAGCCATCCCAACGTAGTAAAGGGCTTTGGAGGAATATCCTTCAATATCTTGCGCATATTTGGAGATGACTTCGTCATACTTTTCGAGGACATAAGCCTGTTCTATTTCTTCCCCCAATGTGTCTTGTGCATATACAAGAGAGCCGCAGAGTAAAAAAAACAGGTATAGGTAATGGATTCTTTTCATATTAAAGTGGTTTATAAGCCATGGCTTTGATTTCTACCACTAAATAGGGATGAGGTAGTTGGTGTACGGCAACGGTGGTTCGGGCGGGCCCTGTTTCCTTGTTGAAATATTCAGCATACACTTCGTTATAGCCTGCAAAGTCGTTCATATTTACCAAAAAGCTGGTAACATCCACCACATCTTCCAATGTAGCACCTTCGGTAGCCAGATAGTCTTTAATGTTTTCCAAAACGGCACGGGTTTGCTCCCTAATGTCCAAGCGCATGGTAGACATTTCGTCCACTTGATGTACCCCTGCAAAAGTATTGTCGGGCAAACGGGAACTGGTTCCACTTATAAATATAAAATCGCCCACCCGTTTTACATGGGGATAGGCACCCCTTGGGGTGGCTTTGCCTTCTACTAGTCTGCTTTTATTACTCATGCTTATGATAGGTTATGGGCTACTTCGTCATCGTGAAGTATGTCCTGGGTTTCTTTTTGTACGATTTCTAATTTTTCCCGAAGGGTCATGCTGTCGGGTAGTTTTCCATCAGCCAATAAGTTAAGGATGGCCTTGTCCTGTGCCCTTCCTTGCGTCATGGCTTGGTGATAACTTAGGTCTTCGTTAAAGGTAACCAACGAGTACTTGCTGGAGTATTCGGTTGGGAATTCGGTTTCGAAAGCAATTTCCAGCTTTCTCTTTTGCTGAAACAATGGGCTCGCTGTATGTTCTTTCATCTCGTGGAAGTTATCCACGGCTAGGTCGGCAATGGCATCGGTGTCCTTTTTGCGTACGTTTTCGTAGGCTTTGAATACAGTATCCCAATCGCCTTCGTGTTGATCCAATACTTCATCGAACACTACTACATCTTCAAAAGAAGCATTCATCCCCTGTCCGTAGAACGGAACTATTGCATGGGCGGCATCGCCCATGACCAGGGTCTTTCCGTAGCTGCTCCAAGGGGAACATTTTATGGTGCCCAAAGGACCGGTAGGGTTTTCAAAAAACTCTTCGACCAAGTTGGGCATGAGTGCTACCGCATCGGGGTATTCTTTGTTGAAATATTCCAACACCTTTTCGGCAGTGGTTAGGTTGTCGAAACCGTAATCGCTGTTGGCATAGGGAAGGAAAAGGGTAACGGTAAAGCTTCCATCCAAGTTGGGAAGGGCAATGAGCATGTCTTCGCCTCTAGGCCAAATGTGCAAAGCGCCTTTGTGGGTTCTATAGCCTCCATCTTCGGTGGCGGGAATGGTAATCTCCTTATAACCATGCGTGAGCCATTGCTGAGAAAAACTGAAGAGGAACTTTTTATGTTCGAACAGGCTCTTCCGTACGGCCGATCCTGCTCCATCAGTTCCCAGAACAATATCTCCAGAGTAGGTTACCCTTTCCTTGGTTTCGTAATCGTAAAAGGTGGCAGATCCCTTTTCCAGATCGACGTTTTCGCAACCTTTATTGAAAATGATCTCTACATTGGGCATTTTTTCGGCTTCGTCCAACAACAGCATATTAAGTCCCGGGCGGGAAATGGAATTGATATATTCGTCCTCCCTGCCACTATAAGGGCTTAAGAAGGTATTGCCTTCTTTATCGTGGATCATTCTCCCCGTCATGGGAATACAGAGTTCTTTGGCTTGATCTTCTACACCTGCCAATCGAAGTGCTTTTAGTCCCCTGTCGCTCAACGCAAGGTTAATGGATCGTCCTGCATCTTGTTCTATTTTGCGCAAGTCGGGACGTTTTTCCACCAGTTTTATGGTATATCCTCGTTGTGCCATGCGTAGGGCAAGCAAACTACCACAGAGTCCGGCACCTATAATGAGTATGTTTCCTTTTTCTTTCAATGGAGTATGCTTTTCAATCGTTGAACAAATTCGTAAACGTCTTCAAAACTGTTATACAACGGGGTAGGGGCTACTCGTATTACATCGGGTTCCCTCCAGTCGCTTATTACCCCAGCTTCGGTTAGTTGATCGTGCAATTGCTTATTGGCACTTATTACCTGAATACTCAATTGTGCACCGCGTTCGTCTGGGTTTCTGGGGGTAATGATATTGATCCTAGGATCGTTCAGTTCGTCCATCAAAAATTCCAAATAGCCTGTAAGCTTTATGGATTTGGCCCGTAGGTTTTTTAAACCAGCTTCTGCAAAGACTTCCAAACTTGCACGAATTGCTGCCATACTAAGGATAGGAGGGTTGCTCAATTGCCAGCCTTCGGCTCCTGGGAGTACATCGAAATCGTGACGCATGTTAAAGCGTGTTTTTTTGTTGTGCCCCCACCAACCTGCAAAGCGCTTTAGTTGGGGGTTGTGGGCATGCCGTTCGTGTACAAAGAGCCCCCCTAGACTTCCAGGGCCACTGTTTATGTATTTATAACTGCACCAAACGGCAAAATCGGCACCGGTTTCATGCAAATGGGGTTCTATGTTTCCAGCACCATGGGCCAAATCGAAACCTACCATGCATCCGTGACTGTGACCGAGTTCTGTTATTTTTTTTAGAGGAAAATGCTGTCCACTGTAGTAATTGGTACTACCAATCATAAGTAAGGCAATTTCACCACCTTGGGTTTCCATAATGGCTTCCAGATCCTCGAATCGGCACAATTCTTCACCTTCCCTTGGCTTCCAGAGGATCAATCCGTCTTCGGGATCGAAACCATGGAACCGCAACTGACTTTCCACCGCATATTTGTCGCTGGGAAAGGCATCGCTCTCTATGACAATTTTATATCGGGTTTGGGTAGGTTGATAAAAGGATACCATGAGCAAATGAAGGTTAGTGGTCAATGTGTTCATGACCACTACTTCACTGGGCTTGGCTCCAACGAGCTTCGCCATGTTTTCGGTTAGGAATTCATGGTAGGGGAGCCATGGGTGGGTGGCATCGGTATGGCCTTCCACTCCGTGGGCTGCCCAATCCTTTAATTCCTGTTCTATGTACGATTGGGTTCGTTTGGGTTGTAATCCCAAAGAGTTTCCACAGAGATAGACAAAAGGGTTTCCGTTTTTGTCCTTCGGAAAGAGGAATTCATCCCTAAAGTGCGCCAAAGAATCTTGGGCGTCGCACTGTTTTGCAAATTCTCGGTTATTCTGGTAGGTCAATGTGTTGTCTTTGTTAGTTCGTGTCGTTAGTTAATTATTTCACTTCAATATTGGTAAAGTGCAATTTAAAATTGCCTGTGCTATCCTTGTGCATTTTGGCAATTTTAATTCCATTGAAATCTTCGTAATCTTCCCAAGTGGTAATCATGGAGGGTGCTTCTTGGTTGCCTTCACGGAATACCCATTCCCTTAAGAGGAAGTCGGTATCGTAGTACAAGTCGTAAGCATCGCCAGGGGTGTAACCGCCTTCAGAATCATAGGTAATAGTCAATACAGAGAGGGTGTCTTTGGAAATAGGTGCCACTTGCTTTTCTTTTTCTGAAAAGGTGGTTCCTTCGTCCCATATAAGTTGGAAAGGTGTAAGTAACCAATATTTGTCATTTATAAAGGCCTTGTCGGCGTTTGTTTGCAGCGAATCCAATTCGGTTCTCCTTTGGTAAGAAATGGTATCGGTATTGTTTCTGTAAATTACCTTTTCCTCTTTGGGATGCCACACGAAAGAGCGCTCAAAATGTCTTTCGCCCCGATCTACATTAAAGGTAAAGGAGATTTCATTTACATCCTTCCACTTTTCATAACCGTTTTTATAGGCTATGGTTTCTGCGGTGGTCAATTCTTTTGGGGTTTCTGAGGAAGTGACTTCTACTTCGTCGGTGCTTTCTACTTGTTGGGTTGAAGCGTCTTTACAGGCAAAAAACATAAGTGGTATGGTTAAAACCCAAAGGTGTTTATTCATGGTTTTGGAGTTTTCAGTAAAAATACGCAAAGTATTCGTTTTGCATTTTCTATTTTTAGCGAAATTTTTAAACGATGGACTTAAACAAAGCCTTCGAAACCAATAAGGAAACCTGGAACCAAAAGGTAGGCATACATGCTGCTAGCGATTTTTATGGGATGGATGATTTCAAAAAAGGGAAATCATCACTGAATGATTATGAGTTGAAGGCACTGGGTGATGTTTCTGGTAAAAGCCTCTTGCATTTGCAATGTCACTTTGGGCAAGATACCTTAAGTTGGAGTAGGATGGGGGCAAAATGTACGGGGGTAGACTTGTCCGACGAAGCCATAAAACTGGCTAAACAGTTGAATGACGAGTTGGGCCAAAATACCCAATTTGTGTGTTGTAATGTATTGGATACTTCGCAGCATGTTTCGGAACAATTCGACATCGTTTTTACCAGCTATGGAACCATTGGTTGGTTGCCAGACCTAAAACCTTGGGCACAGATGATCTCGGAACGCCTAAAACCCGGGGGTGTTTTTTATATTGTAGAGTTTCATCCCATAGCGTGGATGTTCGATTATACCCTTTCACCGCCTGAGATGAGGTACGCGTATCATCAAAAAGAAGCGATTTACGAAGAATACGAAGGTACGTATGCAGAAGATGGCAAAACCAAAATGGTTAGCAAGGAATACGGTTGGAACCATTCCATGAGTGACGTTTTGGGTGCTTTGTTGGAAGCGGGTCTAACTATTGAGTTTATAAACGAAATGGACGCTTCGCCTTACGATGTCTTTCCAGATTTGGTAAAGAACAAAGTAGGATTCTACGAACTGAAGGAGAAATTATACCCTTTGCTATTCGAAGTTAAGGCACGTCTATAGCATCATAAAAAAGAGGGGCCTTTGCCCCTTTTTTTTATGACTAATTCTAATGTATTAATGTTTCTGGTCTTCTTTCAACAAGTGTGGAAACTTTTGTTGAAACCTAATGAGCCTAGGGATGGATACTCCAAGGATGTATGAGTTGTATGGATTGTTTTTTTCGTAGTCCTGATGGTAATCTTCTCCCACCCAAAACTTTTGAAAGGGAAGCACCTGTGCAGCTACTTTTCCTGCTCCGTAGATTTGCTCCTGCTCTTTTACCTTTTCATCTATGATCTTTTTCTGTGCATCGTTCTGGTAAAAGATAATGGAACGGTATTGCGAACCACGATCAGGGCCTTGCCCGTTTACCTGGGTTACATTCTGGGACCCAAAGTATACGTCGACCAAGTCACTAAAACTAACTACAGAAGGATTGTAAATAATCTCCACGGCTTCGGCATGCCCCGTTAGTCCTGTGTTGCTGGATTCGTAAGTGGGATTATCGGTATGGCCGCCACTATACCCAGAGATAGATTCCTTTACTCCTTTTACACTTTCGTAAATGGCTTCCACACACCAAAAACAACCACTGGCAAAATAAGCCCGATCATAGCCGTCGGTACTTTTTACCTCTACAGGGGTTTGTTCTTTTTGGGCCATAACCTCGTCTTCCTTATGCTTTTTTTGCATGTCTTGACAGGAGGCTTGTGTTCCTAATAAGATAAAGGATAGGGAAAGTAATGCGATTTTTTTCATCTGTAATAAATTTTGCAATTAACTGTTAATGAAGCTATTCCAAAAAATATTACAGATGGAACCGCTTCGCTTGCTCATAAACTTATTTTAAACATGTTCGGAGGATATGCTTAAAAAAGTTTATGGTCATTTCATGATTTCCTAAATAATGTATTTGTGGATTTAGGTCGTATAATATGGAAAACCTTACCCCAAAGAAACAAAAAAAGCCTCCATGTAAACATGAAGGCTTGGTTTATTAGGGGTTGTGTGTTATTTCAACTTGGTGAACAGTTTGTTCATTTTTTCCCTTTCTTCTTCTGCCAAGGCAGGGTCTACCAAAATACGACCACTGTGCTCATCGGTAATGATTTTTTTGCGGGCAGCAATCTCCATCTGTACTTGTGGCGGGATGGTGAAGAAAGATCCTCCGGAAGCTCCTCTTTCTACAGGAACCACGGCCAATCCATTCTTAACGTTGGAACGGATTCTCTTGTAAGCGTTTACCAAGCGCTCTTCGATGTTCTTTTCGTACTTGGCAGATTCCTTCAACAAGGCTTCTTCTTCTTTTTCTGTCTCGGCCAAGATTTCGTTCAATTCCCCTTGTTTGTGGTTAAGGTGAGCCTCACGCTCTTTTAAACGTTCCTTGGTCGTATCGATTACCTCTTTCTTTTGTTCGATCTGAGCCTTGAATTCCTTGATGTGTTTTTCGGCCAACTGAATCTCCAACTCTTGGTATTCGATCTCCTTGCTCAAACTATTGTACTCACGGTTGTTTCGTACGTTATCTTGCTGGGAAGTGTATTTCTTGATCAACCCCTTGGACTCCTCGATTAGGTTTTTCTTTTCCTTGATGCTGTCCTCGATTACCTCAAGGTCTGCATTCAATTTTTCCAAACGGGTGTTCATTCCGGCAACTTCATCTTCCAAATCCTGCACTTCCAAGGGAAGCTCTCCGCGAACATTTCGTATCTCGTCCACACGAGAATCGATTAGCTGTAAATCGAACAATGCTCTTAACTTCTCTTCTACAGTGCTTTCTGTTTTCTTTGCCATAATTTAATAGTAAGTAATAGGATTGGTGTTTACTTGTGATAAAACGACTGCAAAATTAGTAATTTTTTTGCTAAGGTGAGCAACTAATAACTCTTTTGTATACTGCTCGCTTTCGTAATGTCCCACATCGGTTAAAAGAATTCGGTTTTCGGCACTGAAAAAGTCATGGTATTTGAGGTCGGCCGTGATAAACGCATCAGCTCCATGGCCTTGGGCTGCTTTTATGGCAAAACTCCCACTACCGCCCAATACAGCTACCTTTTTCACTTCTTTACCCAATAGGGCACTATGGCGAATACAGCCTGCGCCAAACACGTCTTTGGCGTGTTTTAGGAATGCCTCTTCGGTGAGGGCTTCTTCAAATTCGCCCACCATTCCCATGCCTATGTATTGGTTGGTGTTGTTAAGGGTAGTGACTTCGTAGGCTACTTCTTCGTAAGGGTGGGATTCGAATAAGGCTTTCAGTATACTGGATTCTAAGTGTTTCTGAAAAGTAACCCCAATTTCTATTTCGGGCTCAAAATGCGTTTCCCCTTTTTTGCCCAAGGTTGGGTTGGAATCTTCATTGCCCATAAAACTTCCCATACCCGAATGGTTAAAACTACAGTTGCTATAATTGCCTATGTTTCCTGCTCCTGCTGCAAATAAAGCCTCTCGAACAGTATGAGCATCTTTAGAGGGTACATAAGTTACCAGTTTGTGGATGGTCCCCGATTGCGGGATGAGGATTTTGCGTTGTTTCAGTCCCAACTTTTCACACATCATAGCGTTTACACCATTCCAAGCATTGTCCAGGGCGGTATGAATGGCAAATATGGAAATACCGTGTTTTATGGCCTTTAAGACAACACGTTCCACATAGGTTTTCCCCGTAATTCGTTTTAAGCCTTTAAAAATGATGGGGTGGAAGCTAACAATAAGATTGCAGTTGTTCTCAATGGCTTCGTCCACAACAGCTTCCAAGGTGTCCAGGGTAACCAAAACGCCTGTTACTTCTGCTTGAGCATCGCCCACCAGTAAGCCTGTATTGTCGAAATCTTCGGAATACGCCAAAGGCGCCAGTTCTTCCAATAGATGAATTACATCTTTAACCTTCATACGTGTGTATTTTACGGTAAAGATAAAAAAGTATAATTTCGTTGTATGAACTTTCGGAAACTCCTTTTCCCTTTTTCTGTTTTGTATGATGGTGTTACCTCGCTTCGTAATAAGGCTTACGATTTGGGCTGGAAGGAAAGTACAGAATACGACCTTCCCGTTATTGCGGTGGGAAACCTATCGGTTGGGGGGACGGGGAAATCACCCATGATCGAGTACCTTATTCAGTTTCTGAAGGAACGCTACAACATTGCGGTACTGAGCCGTGGGTACAAACGGAAAACCTCGGGGTATCGGGAAGTGCTATTGGAAAGTACTGCTGAAGAAGTGGGCGACGAACCCCTTCAGTTCAAGAAAAAGTTTGCCGATGTTACCATAGCCGTTTGCGCCAATAGAAGGGAAGGCATTGAGCAATTGAAAAAAAAGGCTGGGGTTATCCTGCTGGATGATGCGTTCCAACATCGGCGTGTAAAACCTTCTTTTTCCATAGTACTTACCCCTTTCGATGATTTATACCTGGACGATTATGTACTGCCGGCAGGAAACCTGAGGGAATCCAGATCCGGGGTAAAACGGGCTGACATAGTGATCGTAACCAAATGCCCACAGGATGTGCCGTATGCAACCTTGCAAGAGATTCAGTTTCGGATGGAGTTAAAACCCACGCAAAGCCTTTTCTTTTCCCGAATTGGGTATGGAAAGTTTATTAAAGGCAGAACCGAAGCACTCCCTTTGCAGTATTTAATGGACAAGCCTTTTTCCTTGGTCACGGGTATTGCCAACCCAAAACCCTTGGTAGATTACCTTAAGAAACGCCATTATAGCTTTGAGCATATTAAGTTTCCGGACCATCACAATTTTTCGGCTTCGGAGATCGAAGGTTTAAAGAAAAAGGAAATCATCCTTACCACAGAAAAGGACTATATGCGGTTGCAGCCCAAGCTTAGCAAGTTTGCCTTGTATTATTTGCCCATTACTAAAGAAATACTGAATGATCAGGCGTTTACCCTAAATCAGCGGATATTGGATTCCATAGAAGATTTCAAAGCTCCTTAATTTACCAGAAGGTTTTTGTTTTCGAGGGTTCGGTAGATTTTTTCGAAAAATTCCTCGGTCTTAAACGGTTTGGGGATGATTTCATTGAAACCGGCACGGTAAAAATCGTCCAGGTTTTCGTCAATAGTAACTGCCGTTAATGCAATAATGGGTAGCTCTTTATTGAACTTTCGGATTTCCTGAGTCGCTTCGATTCCGCTAATCCCCGGCATATGGATGTCCATTAGGACCACATCGAAATTGTGTTCTTTTACCAATGCTACGGCATCCGATCCGTTATCGGCCACCAAGCACTTCATTTTGTTCTTCTCCAAAATCTTCTTGGTGATCATTTGGTTGATTTTGTTGTCTTCCACAACCAGGATGTTTCTGTTCTCCAAGGCGACATAGTCCACATCGTAGATGATATTCTGCGGGTTTTTGTCTTCCTTAAGTTCTTCTACAACAGCAAAATTAATGTCGAACCAAAACTTGGAACCTTTCCCTAACTGACTTTCCAACTGAATCTTACTGCCCATCAACTCCAACAGGTTCTTTACGATGGAGAGCCCTAAACCGGTACCTCCAAACTTGCGGTTAATTTGTAGGGAAGCTTGGGAGAAGGTTTCGAAAATACTTTTTTGCTTCTTTTTGGAAATACCCACCCCATTGTCCTCGATTTCAAAACGCAGGGTAGCGCGCTCTTTGGTTTCGTTGGTTTTTCGGATACGGACATACACATCACCGTTTTGGGTAAACTTCAGCGAGTTTCCAATAAGGTTGATAAGGATCTGGGAAAGCTTTAATGGGTCTCCCATCAGCTTCTCGGGAATACTTTCATCGAACTCGAAATGAAGGTTGTTCTTTCGATCGTCGGCTGACTTTTTAAGGGCTACCAATACATCGTTGGTTCTCTTCTTAAGATTGAAAGAGGTTTTTTCAACTTCCACCTTATTGGCTTCCAATTTGTTTAGATCCAGGATGTTGTTTATTAAGGACAACAGGTATTCTCCAGAGAACTTAAGGGAGTTTAGATGCTCTTTTTGGTGCTGTTTGGGATCTTCTTCCAAAAGTAAGTGGGTAAGACCGGTTACGGCATATAACGGTGTCCGTAATTCGTGAGTAATGGTAGAAAGGAACTGTGCCTTGGCCAAGGAGGCTTTTTCGGCTTTTTCCTTTGCCAATTGAAGCTCGTTGTTTTTGTCCTGCAGAAGTTCGTTGGCTTTTGCCCTTAAGTTGTTGTTTTTGTACAATGAAAGCGTAAGGAGCGAAAGGATAACGATTAGGGCAATACTAAGCCCTGTGGTCATTTTTCCGAAATTAATGGAGCGTTGCTGTTTGTCCAACTCGTCCCGTTGCTCTTTAATAATCTCGTTAAAGTCCCCAACGTTGGTTTCGGCATCGATTCCTTTGGAGATGGCATCGAAGTATACCCTGCTTAAGGAATCGCTTCGCTGCTCATAAATCTCGGAATTCCTCTCTGCCTCAGCAAAGTTGTTTTCCCTGATGTTGATTCGGTACCGGACCCTATAGCTTTCTATATCCAGTTTGGTATAGTTATTTTGTTTAATAATGGCAAGGGCGTCATCCAAGGCCATTCTGGATTTTCCTAAACTGTTTTGTATGTCGGAATCGTTTAAGTTGTATAAAGCTTCTGCTTTGTGCAACAGGGTAAAGGCTTTCTCGTATTTGGTTTCGGGCGCTTCAAACTGTGGTAGCGCTGCATCGAAATAGTTAACCGCGTCTTTGTAGAGACCTCTTTTAAGCTCTAGGATTCCGAAGCCCAACAGCACCTTGGCTCTCTTTTTTTCGTCGTTGTTGGCCGTGAACCAATCATCGGCTTTTCGCAGGGCGTCCTCGGACTTTTTGAATTCCCCCGTACGGGTAGCGATAAGCCCCATAAGGGTATTGGCCTCGGCAAGCAATTGGGGATTTCCTGTATTTTCTAACAGGTCTATGGTATTTTGAGCTTCCAGAGCCGCTTTTTCGTAATTCTGAATGTAATAGTTTACCTGTGCTATACTGAAAAGGATATTGATCCTTTCGTTTCTGTATTTAGGAGAATGCGATAGTTTATGGGCCGTATTTAGGTTAATAATGGCCTGATCGAAACTTTGCTCCGAAAGAGAGGAAAGTGCTTGATTATGAAACTTTTTGATTAAGGACAGGGTATCCTGCTCTTTTTGCTGTCCCAATACACAAAATGGAATAAGTAGGAGGGCAAAAAGTAACGTAAATAGCAGGTATTTGTCTCGTAGGTAACGCATTAGTTTTTACGTACTTCGCCGATAAATATAGTTATTTCCTCGATAATTGTAAGATTAAATCTACAATTCTTGAGGAATACCCAATTTCATTATCGTACCATCCAATGATTTTTACCATCTTCCCAATAACCGAGGTCATTCCCGCATCGAAGATACAGGAATGGGGGTTTCCGACGATGTCGATGGACACAATGGGGTCTTCAGTATATTGTAAAATACCATTGAGTCCGTTTTCGGAAGCTTCCTTAAAGGCATTGTTAACTTCTTCAATGCTAGTGGTTTTGGAAACGTTGAAGGTGATGTCCGTTAAGGACCCGTTGGCTACGGGAACCCGGATACCACAACCTCCAATCACGTCGGCCAAATCGGGGAAAATTTTAGTCAATGCCTTGGCAGCCCCTGTGGTTGTTGGGACAATGGATTGACCAGCTGCGCGAGCACGCCGCAAATCCCTGTGGGGTTGGTCATGCAGACTCTGATCGGTGGTGTAGGAGTGTACCGTAGTAATATAGGCTTGTTCTATACCACAGAGCTCGTGTATCACCTTAAGCATATGGGCTGCGTTGTTGGTGGTACAGGACGCATTGGAAATAATAGCGTCATTTTCTTCGAGGATAGCATCGTTTACCCCCAATACAATAGTCTTTATGGAGTCTTCGATGGGAGGAACGGAAAGGATCACTTTTTTTACATCATCCTTCAAGTGTTTTTCCAAGCTGCTTCGATCCTTAAATTTTCCAGAGCATTCCACGATAATATCCACGCCTTCCCAATTGATGTCTTCTATACTCTTTTCTGAAGAAAATCGAACGGATTCATCGTTTACCCGAATACTGTTTTCGGTATGGGAAACTTCTTGTTTCAGTACCCCGTGGATGCTATCGTACTTCAGTAAATGGCTTAGAGTATGCGCATCGGAAATATCGTTAACAGCTACTACTTCTATGGTAGGGTGGTCCAAAAGCAAACGAAAGAGATTCCTTCCTATTCGCCCAAAACCGTTGATTCCGACCGTAATGCGATTTTTCATGAAAAAAAGATTAAGCGAGGTGTTTCTGGGCTCGGTAGGAGGATCGTACCAAAGCACCACTTTCTACATGACGGAAGCCCATTTTAAGGCCTACTTCTTCGTATTTCTTGAATTGTTCAGGAGTTATGAACTCCTTTACGGGCAAATGCTTCTTGGAAGGCTGAAGGTATTGTCCAATGGTTACAATATCCAGTCCAACACCGCGTAGGTCTTCCAAAGTTTGCATGACCTCTTCTTCGGTTTCGCCCAATCCCAACATGATACCGCTTTTGGTTCTCTTAATACCTTCTTGTTTTAGGTAACGGAGTACCTCCAAACTGCGTTCGTACTTGGCTTGGATACGCACTTCGCGCGTAAGGCGTTTTACGGTTTCCATATTGTGGGAAACCACTTCGGGTGCCACATCGATAATACGATCGATATTGCGGGTATTCCCTTGAAAGTCTGGGATAAGCGTTTCCAAGGTGGTTTCAGGGTTCATTCTGCGAATGGCCTTTACCGTTTCCGCCCAGATAATGGAACCCATATCCTTTAGGTCGTCACGGTCCACCGAGGTAATCACGGCATGTTTAATGTCCATGAGTTTAATGGAACGTGCTACTTTTTCGGGTTCGTCCCAATCCACTGTTTCGGGTCTTCCTGTCTTAACCCCACAGAAACCACAGGATCGGGTGCAGATATTCCCCAGGATCATAAAGGTTGCGGTACCTTCGGTCCAACATTCCCCCATATTGGGGCAACTTCCCGATGTACAAATGGTGTGCAAGTTATACTTGTCCACCAATCCGCGGAGTTCGGTATACTTTTTACCCGTGGGTAACTTCACCCGGAGCCATTTTGGCTTGGGGGTGGGCTTTTGTATTTGTAGGGATGTTGTTTCCATTGCTATTGCAAAGATACTACTTAAAAAGCCCAAATTCCAATAGCTTGGTTTTAAAAAAGGAAATGGGGTGGGTTAAGCGGATAAGCTGAAAAGATACCAAACACTAAAGCCTATTAAGATTAGGATAGAAAGCAGGCTGTATAGTTTATAGGATGTTTTAGGACGGGCTTCTTCAGGGGTGTGTTTTCCACTAATAAGTCTGTAATTAAGAATGGCATAGAAAGGTGCTGTAAGAAAAGAAAGTACGGTTGCGACTTTTATAAGAAGCCCCATTTCGGCAATAAAAAAGAAGAAGATGGCCAAGGTGCCCAATACCAATATTAACAGCCACGTAAGGTATCCCCTTTTT
Source organism: Flavobacteriaceae bacterium (assembly GCA_028281065.1). Taxonomy (GTDB): domain Bacteria; phylum Bacteroidota; class Bacteroidia; order Flavobacteriales; family Flavobacteriaceae; genus Aureisphaera. The sequence goes on from JANQKN010000049.1 coordinate 19,906, forward strand.
AGGCTACGTTTCATAAATATCTCAGAGGTCCTGTGCATGACCCTGGGCGATGCATCTAAAGTGGTAAGTGTTGTGCTGAACATGGTTGTTAGGGCTGCCACACCAATGATAACCTTCGCCCAATCCCCTAAACTGGAAGTATACATGGCCACCAACTGATTGGCAAACTGGGTTCCGCTGGACGAAAACTCATCGCCACTATTAAACATAATCAAAGCCCCAAGGGATACAAACCCAATGGCTAGGATAGTGGTAGCTATGTAACCCACGTTAAAATCGAATCGGGATTGGGAGGGAGTCACATCCGGATCTATTTTTTTCTTCTCCACGGTCCAGATACTCTGCCAAATGGAAATGTCCAAGGGAGCAGGCATCCAGCCCATAAAGGCGATCAGGAACCCAAGCGATATTACATCGGTAGGGATTACTTGGGCAAAACTTACGGCATCCGCTTTTTGAAAAGCCAAAGCAACTGCTGTTAGCGTGCTTATGGTTAATCCAATAACGATCACCTTCATAAGGGTGTCCAAGACCTTATACCTTCCCACAAGCAGGATTACAAAGCAGATTCCTATAATAATTGCCGTCCATAATTTTGGGTTTCCACCAAAAAGGGAAGAGGCAATCCCGGCAGTAACAATGGTTACCGCGGTCTGAATGGTAAACATCGTGGCAAAGGTGATGACGAAATAGGCAATAAGAACTCCTTTGCCCATTTTTTGATACCCTCCCAAGAGGCTTTCCCCTGTGGCGCTTGCATAACGTGGACCAAATTCGAAGAAAGGGTATTTTACGATGTTTATGAGTAACAACGCCCATAAAAGCCCAAACCCAAAATCGGCACCTGCCCTTGTAGATTGTACCAAATGGGATACCCCAATGGCCGCACCTGCAAACAAAAAACCGGGGCCTAGTTTTTTTAGGGTTTTCATCAACTTTTTCGGTTTTTGGTAATAACCTCCAGTAGTAGTTTTCGGGCACGGAGCAAACGGACCTTTACATTGCTCAGGGGTTCCTTTAGGATTTCGGAAATTTCGTTGTAGCTCCTTTCCTGGAAATACCTAAGGTTGATGATTTCTTGGTAATCGGGTTTCAGTTCTTTGATGTACCGTAACAATTCGGCAAGATTCTGTTCCGTAATCAAACGATCTTCGGGCGAAGGGGTGCTGTCTACGATTTTATGGACCTGTTCTTCGGTAGCTTCGGTGGTTTGGGAATGTATGGAGGCATTTTTCTTCCTGCTTTTGTCTATTTGTATGTTCTTGGAAATGGTCACTAACCAAGTACTGAAATTGTAATTGGGATTAAAGCTGGAAATCTTGTCGAACGCCTTGGAAAAGGTTTCTATGGTAATGTCTTCGGCATCGTATTCGTTCTGAACGCGTTTTAGCTGAAAGCCATACACTGTGTTCCAAAACCGATCCAGAAGAAAACTGAAAGCACTTTGGCTTCCCTCTTTGGCTTTTTCTATCTGAGTCTTTACCTCGGCTTTGTTTATTTCCACCGTTTGGGTTTTGAAATGGAATTGGTAATAAAGATAGTTAATTGAAACAATACTAAAAATAATTCCAATAAGGGCAGATAGGGGGTGAGGTCTTTTTCTTTTAAGGTCTTGGCTCCGCTGCCAATAAAAATATACTGCAATGCAATGCGGAAAATAAAAACCCCCAGAACCATTTTCCAATCGGCAAAGACAAAACACAAAGCAGCCAGTATCCAAAAGAGCAGATTGCTTAGGTAGTATGTAGCCAATAAAAACCGATGCTTGGGTTTGTAGTGCTTAGCTGTGGTAATATGTCTTCTTTTTTGGGAAAACCACTGAAAAAACGACCTTTTGGGTTCGGAGTAAGTAAAAGCATCCTCATGGAAAGATATAGATGTGTTCCATTTGGAAGCAGCTTCGTTTACAAAAAGATCGTCGTCCCCCGATGGAATGTCCATATGGGACATAAACCCGCGGTTATCGTAAAACAACTTGCTGGTATAGGCAATGTTTCTGCCTACACCCATATAGGGCATACCTTGTTTGGCGTAGGAGAAATATTGAAGGGCTGTCATAAGGGTTTCAAAGCGAATCAGTCGATTTAGAACACCCTTTTTCTTTTCGTGCGCGCCATATCCAAGGATAAGTTCGGTTTCGTCGGAAAGCTCATGCGTCATGAGCGAAAGCCAGTTTTTACTGGCGGGTCGGCAATCGGCATCGGTAAAGAGCATCCTTTTGTTAACCGCTCTTTTTATACCTAAGGTAAGCGAGTATTTTTTATTGGACCAAAAGGCCTCGTTATTCTCGATGTTTACGGTATGGATGCGATTGTCATTTTCTGCAAAGGCCTCGATGATCTTTTGGGTATCGTCTGTAGAGGCATCGTTTATAAGGATCAATTCAAAATTGGGATAATCCTGTTCCAACCAATAGGGGATGTTCTTTTTAAGGTTTTTTGCTTCATTCTTGGCACAGACGATTATGGAAACAGGGAACGATCCTTTTTTTTCCAGAGTTGTGGGTTGTAAAAAAGCAAACTTTGAAAAAAGGAGAAAATAAGCCGTGTTTATAAGTACGACCGCAATAAATAACCATAGTAGCAACATAAGGATGGCTACAAATTAATTAGTGTGTTCTTTTTCGGTGCAGGTAGAAAATTGATCGGGGGTCTTTCCACAAAAGCTGCAATTCTCACCGTCTTGGTTCAAAAAAGGACTTTGGCTTGCACAGGTTCCTGCAAATTTACCGTCCTTCTTTGCCCATATTTTTATAGCAATTCCTGCAAAAGCAAGTAATAAAAGAACGAGAGTGATAACTAGAATTCCCATAAAAAACAATTAGAGGGCAAAAATACAATCTTTCTTACGGAAATGGTAAGAATTTAGCTATTTTTAGCATCTAAATAATTCAATATACGTTATGAAATTTATCCGTTTATCCCTTTGTGTGATATGCTTTGGCTCTTTATTAATTGCTTGTAAGTCCGACCCTAAAAAAGAAGAGGTGGAAGTGGCTGTGGAGGTTCCAAAAACAGAGAATTCCGCAGGTTTAAAAGAAGAGCTTAATAGTGGAAGTTTGATTGTAAAAGCCATGTCTACCAAGGATACCAAGACTTTTACAAGTGCTTTGGTAACCACAGGACTAACGGATTTATTGAATAGTGAAGGCCCCTACACACTCTTTGTTCCTTCCAACGAAGCTTTTGATGGTCTAAACGAAGCCGATTTAAAATACTACCTCAATCCGGACAACAAGGATGCTTTTGGCATACTGTTGAAAAACCACATTATAGAAGGTGATCTGGGATCGGCAGAAATCCTACAGGAAACCAAAAACAAAGATTTGGAATTGAAAACATTGGGAGGAGCCGTACTCATGGCTTCCATGAAAGACGGGAAACTTTTCTTGAAAGATGCTCAGGATAATGTAGCCACCTTGGACAAAACCGATATTCTGGCTTCCAATGGAAAGCTGCACATTTTGGATAAGGTGTTGAATGTAGAGGCTAAATAACGTTTACCTCAGGCTCTATATAGATCCTGAAGTCTTCCTTTACTTTTTTCTGAATTCGTAGGGCCAACTCCCATAGTTCGGTTCCTGAAGCATCACCATGGTTTACTAAAACCAATGCCTGGTTTTTGTGTACCCCGGCATCACCAAAACGCTGCCCTTTAAAACCTGCTTGTTCAATGAGCCATCCCGCTGGGATTTTAAACTCGGTAGGAGAAACTTCGTAAAAAGGGGCATTGGGGTGCGATAAGCGGAACTTGTGGAAATCTTCCGTACTTATTACAGGGTTTTTAAAGAAACTGCCGCTGTTCCCAATCTCTGCAGGATCGGGAAGTTTGGACCGTCTAATGGCGATTACGGCATCCGAAATGTTTTTTATCGTGGGTTCCGTTACCCTATTGGCGGCTAACCGATCTTTAATGGCGCCATACGAGGTGCTTAGTTTGTGTTCATTTGTGGTGAGTTGCAGGGTAACACTGGTAATAATGTATTTTCCCTTGCCTTCGTTTTTAAACAGGGAATCCCGATAGCCAAATTGGCAAGCTTCTTTATTGAAAGTGTACTCCTTTAGGGTGTCGATCTCTATGGCTTTGCAGTTCACAAATACATCTTTCAGTTCCACGCCATAAGCACCTATATTTTGAATAGGAGCTGTACCTACATTCCCAGGGATCAGGGATAGGTTTTCTATACCTCCGTATCCTTTATCGATGCAATGTAGCACAAACTCATGCCAGTTTTCGCCCGCACTTACTTCTAGGGTTACTTGCCCGTTGTTTTCAGAAAGTACGGTAATACCTTTCATGTCTATATGGAGGACCAAAGCATCCACATCCTGGGTGAGGAGTAAATTGCTTCCGCCTCCCAAAACGAAAAGAGGATGTGTGTTTTGCGCTAAGAGTTCTTTCAATTCAGTAACCGATGCTACCGAAGCAAAGTAACGGGCATTGCAATCGATCCCAAACGTGTTGAAGGGTTTTAGGGATTTATGTTCTTCAATTAGCATTAATCGGTGTATTGCTCCAAGGCCTTTTTCAATATTTCAACGGCTTTTAGGAGACTTTCTTTTTTAAGTACATAGGCAATTCGTACTTGGTTCAACCCTACACCTTCGGTAGAATAGAACCCAGCGGCTGGAGCCACCATAATGGTTTCCCCATCCAGGTCGAACTCTTCCAGAAGCCATTGTGCAAAACGGTCGCTGTTTTTTACAGGCAGTTGTGCAATGCAGTAAAATGCCCCTTTTGGAATTCCTACGGTTACCCCAGGGATTTTCTGCAGTTCGGCCACCAAAGTATCCCTTCGGTCTACATATTCCTCGATCACATCGTCAAAATAACTTTGTGGAGTGTCCAAAGCCGCCTCACTAGCCAATTGGGCAAAGGTAGGAGGGCTTAATCGGGCTTGGGCAAATTTTAGGGCCGTAGCGATCACTTCCTTGTTTTTGGAAACCAAACAACCTATACGGGCCCCGCACATGCTGTATCGTTTGGAAACCGAATCGATAATGATCCCGTTTTCGGCCATGCTTTCTTCCTGAAGGATGGAGTAGTGCTCCAAACCATCGTATACAAATTCACGATATACTTCGTCCGCCACCAAAAACAGGTCGTGTTTTTTTACAATCTGGGTAAGGGTCTGTATTTCCTCTTTGGAATAGAGGTAGCCCGTTGGATTCCCAGGATTACAGATAAGGATGGCCTTTGTTTTTGGACTGATGAGTTTTTCAAATTCTGAAATGGGCGGAAGGGCAAAATTGTCTTCAATTTTTGAAATTACTGGAACGATTTTTACCCCCGAAGCTGTAGCAAAACCATTGTAGTTGGCATAGAAGGGTTCTGGGATTATTACTTCGTCACCCGCATCGCAAATACTTCCCATGGCAAAAAGCAAAGCTTCACTTCCCCCGGTGGTTACGATAATATCGTCTGCCCCTACGGGAATATCGTTTTTATGGTAATAGGCCGCAATTTTTTCGCGGTATTCTTCCGATCCTTCGGAACGGGAATACGCCAAGACATCGATCCCGTGTTTGGCCACGGCATCCATGGCAACAGAAGGGGATTTTATATCGGGCTGTCCTATGTTTAAATGATAAATATGTTTGTTTTCTTTTCGGGCTTTTTCAGCATAGGGAACCAGCTTTCTAATGGGCGATTCCGGCATTCGCAATCCTTTGTGGGAAACTGTTGGCATGATTTAAAAATTGAGATAACAAAGTTGCAAAATATTTATTAAAAAGAACCGCATTGGGACTATTTTGAACGTTTTTTTATATCTTCTTCATTCAATGAAAAAACGCCGACTATATTATCCTGTTTGGATATCCCTTATTCTACTATTCTTTATGGGTTCGCCTGGATATGGGCAAGACGGTTTTTCCCTCCCCGATGGAAAGAAAAAAGACAGGATTGCTTTCGAGTTTATCAATAATTTAATCATTATCCCAGTCGAGGTAAACGGGAAGTCCCTTTCTTTCCTGTTGGATACTGGTGTGAATTATACTTTACTGTTCAGTTTGTACGAAAGCGATTCGCTTCAAATAAACAATGTGACCCCCGTTAAGATACGCGGAGTGGGAAGTGGGGGCGATATCGATGCGCTAAAAAGCGTGCACAATTCTGTGAAGATTGGCGATGCCGAGGATAAAAACCATACGTTGTATGTAATTTTTGATGAATCCATCAATTTTTCGCCAAGAATGGGAATTCCTATCCACGGGGTGATCGGTTTCGATTTTTTCAAGGATTTTGTGGTTCAATCTGATTATGTATCGGAACGCATCACCATTTACGATCCCGAACAATATGCTTACAGGAAATGCAGGAACTGCGAAGAATTCAATCTCCAAATGATTGGAAGGAAACCCTATATAAGTCATAAGGTCGAAGCCAAGGGTAAAGTCCATGATGTTAACCTCTTGGTGGATTCGGGGGCCAGTGACGCCATTTGGCTGTTTCAGGAGGAAATGGGCATTACCGAAACCCCCAAAAATTACTTTGAAGATTTCCTGGGATTGGGACTTAGTGGTGGTGTGTTTGGAAAACGTTCCAAATTGGATAAGGTGATTATGGGTCGTTTCGAGCTTCCTAGGGTAAATGTTTCCTATCCCGATAGTGTGGCCCTTAAAAGTTTTAATGCCTTTACCGAACGTAATGGTACCCTGGGAGCAGGTATTTTAAAGCGGTTTACGGTTACCATGGATTACCGTTCCCGAAAGATGACCTTACGAAAAAACAAGTTTTTTGGAGATCCTTTTCACTACAATATGTCGGGACTGACTATTGAACATGATGGTTTGGTCCCTACTTCAGAATTAAAGAAAGGAACAGGGAGAACGTTCAGTTTTTCGTCCGAAGAAACGGGCGATAGTACTGGGAAGGTGAGTTTTAACCTCCAACCCGTATTTACCTTCTTTTTGGCACCCAAATTTGTGGTTTCCGAAGTTCGTAAGGGATCCCCGGCCGATCTAGCGGATATTCAAAAAGGGGACGAGCTTATTTCCATAAACGGGAAAGCAGCTTATAAATACGAATTGGAAGGCCTTACCGCTTTGTTCTCATCCAAAAGTGGGAGGAAGATCAGTATTGTTGTGAATAGGGATGGAGCCATCCTGCGGAAGAAGTTTTTCCTAAAAGAAGTACTATAAAAAAAGCCTCCCAGTTTTCGGGAGGCTTTTTTTATAAGAAAATGTCTTGTGTTATTCGGTCTTTTCCAACACACTCTTGTCGGACAGCACCTCACCTTTAATTTTCAAGGCTTTAATGGGCTCTTTAGCATTCGAGTAAACCGTAATGGTTTTTCTAATCTTTCCTACACGCTTTGTGTCGTATTTTACCTTAATGGAGCTGGTTTCTCCAGGTTGGATAGGTCCTTTCGGTTTTTCAGGAACGGTGCAACCACAGCTGGATTTTACGTCACTTATAACAAGAGGTTCGTTTCCTGTGTTGGTGAATTCAAAAATACGAACACCATCGCTACCTTTAGGTATTTGTCCATAGTCAATGCTTTCGGTTTTAAATTCGATGTCGGCTTGTGCATGGGCAGTAAAACTCACAAGTGCGATTACTGCCATTAAAATAATTTTTTTCATCATTTTAAAATTTTGGGATTACTAAAGTAGGTAACTTTTCTGCAACCAACAAAAGAAGTTATTCACTTTAATAATTTTATAATAAATAGGATATACCTACTTTTGCAGACTATATTCAAAAATTAGACCAAAAATGGCTTTAGAGGCAAAATATAACGCTCAAAACGTTGAAAATAAGTGGTATAGCTACTGGATGGAGCACGACTATTTCCATAGCGAAGTAGATGAAAGAGAGCCTTATACCATTGTCATTCCGCCTCCCAATGTAACCGGGGTGTTGCACATGGGCCATATGTTAAATAATACACTACAGGATGTGTTGATACGTAGGGCACGCCTTAAAGGTTATAATGCCTGTTGGGTACCTGGGACCGATCACGCTTCCATTGCTACCGAAGCCAAGGTAGTTGCCAAGCTTAAAAGTGAAGGGATAGAGAAGTCCGACCTTACCCGCGAGCAGTTCTTGGAACACGCTTGGGAATGGACCCACAAACACGGGGGGATCATCTTGGAACAGTTAAAAAAGCTTGGAGCTTCCTGCGACTGGGAGCGTACCAAGTTTACTATGGATGACGACCTGTCGGAGTCTGTAATAAAAGTATTCGTAGACCTATACCGAAAAGGACAGGTATACCGAGGATACCGAATGGTAAACTGGGATCCCCAAGCCCAAACCACTTTGAGCGATGAAGAGGTAATCTATGAAGAAAAGCAAGGGAATCTGTATTATCTGAAATACCAGATCGAAGGATCCGACGAGTATGTAACCATTGCCACCACGCGTCCCGAAACCATCTTGGGGGATACCGCAGTGTGTATTAACCCTAATGACGAGCGATACACGCACTTAAAAGGGAAGAACGCCATTGTCCCTATCTGTAACCGTGTCATCCCAATTATCGAGGACGAATACGTAACCATGGAGTTTGGTACAGGATGCCTTAAGGTGACCCCTGCACACGACGAGAACGATAAAATGCTGGGCGATAAGCACAATTTGGAGGTAGTTGATGTATTGAATGACGATGCTACGCTAAATAGCTTTGGATTGCACTACGAAGGCATGGACCGCTTCGAAGCCCGTAAGAAGATCGCCAAGGAATTGGACGAAATGGGGGTGATTGAAAAGATAGAGCAACACACCAACAAAGTAGGAACGAGTGAGCGTACAGGAGCCGTAATCGAACCCAAGTTGAGTGATCAATGGTTTTTGAAGATGAAGGCCTTGGCACAACCTGCCTTGGATGCCGTTTTGGAAAAAGACGTAAACTTGGTACCTGAAAAATTCCTGAATACCTATCGCTATTGGATGGAAAATGTTCGTGATTGGAACATTAGCCGTCAGTTGTGGTGGGGGCACCAGATTCCCGCTTATTACTATGGCGATGGCAAGGAGGATTTTGTCGTAGCCGAGACCAAAGAAGAGGCTCTGCAAATGGCTCAGGAAAAAACGGGCGATGCATCCCTTACTGGAGCAGACCTTACCCAAGACCCTGATGCCTTGGATACTTGGTTCTCCTCTTGGTTATGGCCCATAAGTGTATTTAATGGTATTCTGGAGCCTGATAATAAAGAGATCAATTACTACTATCCTACCAATGATTTGGTAACGGCGCCCGAGATTCTATTCTTCTGGGTAGCCCGTATGCTTATCGCTGGGTTCGAATACAGAAAGGAAAAACCTTTCACCAACGTTTACCTAACAGGAATTGTTCGCGACAAACAACGTCGTAAGATGAGTAAGTCCTTGGGGAATTCTCCCGATCCCATCGAATTGATGGATGAATATGGAGCCGACGGAGTTCGTGTGGGAATGCTATTAAGTTCGCCCGCTGGAAATGATTTGATGTTCGATGTAGATCTGTGTAAGCAGGGAAGTGGTTTTGTAAATAAAATCTGGAACGCCTATCGTCTCATCGATGGTTGGGAGGTATCCGAATCCCAAGAAGAAACCGAATCGGCTAAAAGGGCCCTTCCATGGTACCGGAACCAATTCCAGAAGGTATTGGCAGAGATCGAGGAACACTACAGCAAATACCGAATCAGCGATGCGTTGATGGCTACTTATAAATTGGTTTGGGACGATTTCTGTTCTTGGTTCCTGGAAGCGGTAAAGCCTGCATACGGACAGCCTATTGCAGCTGCTACCAAAGCTGAGGTGATTTCCATCTTGGAGGATAACCTTAAAATATTGCATCCTTTTGTGCCCTTTATTTCTGAAGAAATCTGGCAGCACATCACGGAACGTTCCCCTGAGGAAGCATTGATCGTGGCTTCTTGGCCTGAAACAACTTCTTACGACGAACAATTGATCAAGGATTTCGAATTTGCTTCGGAAGTGATTTCGGGCATACGAACCATCCGTAAGGAAAAGAATATTTCGTTTAAGGAAACGATCGATCTGTCGGTGATCAATTCAGAAAAAGCAACCGACGCTTTCGATGCTGTGATTACCAAATTGGGGAATGTAGAAAACCTAAACTACATTACCGAAAAGCTGGACGGCGCTTTAACCTTCCGTGTAAAGTCCAATGAGTACTTTGTACCTATGGGTGGTGCGATCGATGTGGAAGCAGAGATTGCCAAGCTTACGGAAGAGTTGAAGTATACAGAAGGATTCCTAAAAAGCGTACAGGGTAAGTTAAAGAATGAACGTTTTGTAAACAATGCACCCGAACAGGTAGTGGCGAACGAGCGTAAGAAAGAAGCCGATGCCTTGGCTAAAATCGAGACGATCAAAGCTAGTTTGGCAGGACTGGAAACTTAATGTTCTTATATATAAAAAAGCAGGGAGGAACCAAAAGTTGGTTTCTCCCTGCTTTTTTAATATGCTTATTGTGAGCCTTTTTCTTTAGGCAGCGTCAATCTTTTTTTGTTTTCTTGGATGAACGATTCCTTTCTCAATAAAATATTTCAACTCTTCCAATAATTCGCCATAACTCTTATTAAAACCATTTTTAATAATAGGGTACAGGAGATAACCATTCCATTTAAGCTCGATATTGGCGTCGATTACGATCTCGGTTTCGTTGTCGGATAGTTTTTTGAGGGAAGATTCAAATATGTTTTGTTTTAAGGGTATAGGCACATTTTCGGCGACTACCCTAAGATTCATTTTATAATTAACGGGATCGTACATTATAATATCTTCTATGGCTTTAGCACCATCTGGATTTGGGGTAAAGTTGCATACACGTCCTATCATAGGCGCATCTTCTACTTTGGTTCCATTGGTTTTCTGTAAAGTGTGATCCACTTGGGCCATCCAAATCCCTGCTTTGTCAAATTCTTCAGCCCATATTTTCCAAACCTTATCTATAGGCTGCTTGATTTTTATTTTTTTGATTACTTTCATGAGATTGATAATTAATAGTTGACAAAATGTTTGTAGTTAAGGTGTTTTTTAAAGACACCACTTAACATTGCAAAAGTCAACCATAGATGGGCGAGGTACTTGGTAAATTATGTCAAAAACTTGGCTATTTATGCCAATAAAGACCTTAGGTAACCTGAAGTGGATAAGTCAAATAATGTAGAAAAGGGTACAGGGTAAGATGAAGAATGAGTGTTTTGTAAACAATGCTCTAACTAATGGCTAATGTGCGCCAGAAGGAAACCGATACTTTAGCATTATGCCGCAATGAAATGTTGCCAGTATTACCTGCTAGCTTTTTTTATTGCAGTTTTTTGGTCAGTCACACTTTTCGCTTTTAATTCAATCGAAAAGCCTTCTAGTTCAGTTTTTAAGTTCATTTTCGTTTCCTGATATAATTTTGTGAAGAACTGTTTTTCAATATCGTAATTAACTTGCCCTTCACCGGTTCCGTCCAATTCCATTTCATAATCCTTTGTGGCAGATTTTATTGTGTAAACTTGGCTCAGGTCAAACTGTCCAATACCATTTTCTATCCTTTTTAACGTGTAAACCGAATTGATTTCTATTTCAATTGTCACATCTGCGATTGGCATTGACATCGGATTTTTTTGTTCAAAACTTTCTCCGACTTTAATTTTTCTGTTAGGATATTTAATTTGGCTCATCAACGATTCTACTACAGGAAGCAATGTTCTTTTTTCTTGTTCCGTCATTGTTGAAGAAGAAATAGAATCGATTTTGGTTTCTCCACTAACTGATTTTCCAAAAAATTTGGTTCCACGGGTTAGAGTTGGATCGTTTGATTGTAGCAGCTCTACATCAATTGGAAATTCGTTTCCATTCAGTGCGCCAGTTTTGGATATACTTTTTAAAAGACTCGTGTCTTTAATGGTAGCAGGGTTTTCAAACCCACTGTCTTTTAAATTCTGTAATATTTCGTCCGATGCAATATACCTTATATAAGTTTCCGAAATCTGTTTTTGTGTTAAGGTGTAATTAAAGTTTGGAAGGTAGCCAACTTTAAAATCAATTTCCTCTTGACCTTTACAAGAAGTAATTACTAATGTCAATAAAAGAATTAGGTATGTTTTCTTCATTTCGTTTTTCTAATTCGATTTGTTTTAATACTGAATTGGCAGATGTACAGGATGTTGTCCATAAAGTTAGAAGGTAAGAGCAAAAAACACTCTCTAGAGAGTTAGAGGCTTAAGGAGCTTTTTGATAAGTTTCCCAACAAAATGGAATATTGAAAAGAGGCTAAATAAAGCTGTTGTGATAATTGAAAATTCAATGACCGTCATTTTGAAATCGGCATAAGGCGGGTCCGTATCGATTAGATACCCAAAGGATGTCAATAAAATGGCTACAGCTGCAAACTGGAAAAATATTTTTTTGCTTTTCATACACAAAGAGATTGCTTAAATATAGAAAATAAGAACCAATGAAAGTGCTGAGAAGTAGTCAAATAATCACTTTTCTTGAAATTCTGGACAATCCAAACGGATGTCTTTACGTGCCAAGGGTTGTTGCAGTAGGTTGCAGTAATCCGTACTTCCGTTTTTTTCGTAGAATTTGCACTTAAAACAGGTGCGCTGTACGGCCAATATCCCGTTTTGGTTTAATTGATAAATCAATTTGCTTAAGGTATGGAAGATGGCTTCTTGATCTGAAGCCTCCAAGGTGTCGATCTGTGTTTTTAACGGCACAGCAAAATCCTTGCTTCCCAATACAATTTTTTGTCCCGTAGGGGATAACCGAATGGTATAGCTTCTACTATCTACCGAAGAATAGTCTTTTACAATGAGTCCTTTTCTGTCCAAAACCTTTACGGCATCGCTTATAGTGGGCTTGGTGACATTAAACTCTTTGGACAGATGGCTTACATTGCAGAGGTCTTCGTTATGAAAGGCAACAAAAATAAGGATGCGGATCTGTATGGGGCTTAGCCCAACCTTTTTGGCTTCTTCCCAAAGCAATACCTTAAAAACTTCAGAAATACGATCGAACCCAGCAATGATCTTGCTGGAAATATCGTGTTGCTGTTGTTCTGGGTTAAAAATGCTGTCTTTCATTGTAAAGCCTACCGAATCACAAGGATTGGCAGGCTAAGTTAGTAATCCTAATTAAACTAATCGCAATTTTCCATCTCAATGATGTCGTAGCCTTTCAATTCTATCTGCGATATCATCGCTGGGGTCGCTTTTTCGATATGGCAGAAGCGACACTCCTTTGTGGTAAGGGTGGAATTGGAGATCGATTTCTTTTGCAAATAGTCTTTACCGTATTCAAAAACGGTGTTTTCGTCGGTAACATGATCCGGCACCAAAATGTCGAAATGCATAATGCGTCCGTCATTTCGGGTTACATAGGTATCCCAAACTGAAACGTTCATAAACTATTGTTTTACGGTATAAGGTAAGGAAAGATCGCCACTGGCTACCCCAAAAACGGCGTACACACCCAACATGGGTAGGTCTTCTTTGCTGGTATTTACCTGCATATAAGCAGTTACCCCGTCATAGCTAAAATCGGTCCTATTATTCATTCGGTAACTGGGCACCACTACTTTTATGGATTGTCCCTGGGTAGTTACGGGATACCCTGGAGAATCCATATACATGGGCATACCTGGATTAGTAGGGGGAAGGACTACGGTTTCGTCTGCTTTTTTAAACTGCTTTACCGAAAAACCACCGGCCACACGTTTGTCTTCGATCAAAATTACCCAGTGGGGATGCCAGATCACACCGTCGTTGGCGTAGTTTTTATCATTGTTCTCATCCCATAGTGGGGTGTCGTCAAAATCGGGGTGGGAGGTAAGTGCCAAGGCTACAATACCTTCGGTTTCATTAAAACCTACATCGGTGGGGTTTAGGCTGGAAGGGAATACATAGCCCAATACAGGGGCTTCGTCCAATTGCCCTCTTTTGGTTGGGACAGTTTTTCCGGCTGTGCCTGTAACGGTCATTTCCCAAACCATAATAGATAGATCCTGGTGGTGTGTTACTTCTACGTTGGTGATTTTAAAATCGTCATTGTTGTAAGGGTTCTCTTGGGCACAGGATATAGATAGCACTCCGATGGTTAGGAGCAAACTAAATGTAATTGCTTTTGGTTTCATTGTACAGTGTTTTTAAGGTTAGCAACCCAATAAGTTAGGATTCCTAACTTATTGGGTTAAAAAAATTAGACTTTCAAATCGGCTAGGGAAGCTCCAAAGTTGATGTGAAGTGCATTACCATTAGGTGTTACCAAAACGGGCACAGAGGTTACACCTGCTTTTTCGGCTTCAGGTATTCTGGCTGCATCTTCACCAAGGTGAACTATTTCAACGTTTTCATTCCCAATAAGGCTTAGGATGTCGAGTTCGGCACTTACGCAAACGGGACAACCTGCATGGTAAAAAATGGATTTACTCATAGTATTTGTTTTTAGTTAATGAATTAATACGATACAAATATAGTAAGGAATCCTAACTAAACAAAATTTTCGATGCTTTCATTGCAAAAGACTATTTGTAAATAGGATTTACTAGCGGTTAATCGTGTTGGGTGCCGGTGTTGGCTTTTACTTTCAATCGTCCGAGGAGTGTGCCAATGCCCACTCCAAAATAGGTTCTGTCCTTATTCCATTGTAGCATTGGAGAAAGGGATAACCCAAAAATTTTTGTGATGGGAAACTCTATTTTGGGATTTACAATAAGGCTCACCGTACCATAACTTCTATAGGAATATGTATAATTTTCGGCAAGGTTTATCGGGGCATCAACTTCAATAAATTGCCAATTGTCGGGTTCTTTTATAGTCGTGTACCCAATTCCCAATGAGAGATTGGCTCTTATTGTTCCTTTTGGATTCAGATTATAAATTCTACCCACATCGATTCTATACGTTAGTAAGTGATCGTAAGGATTTTCGGTTCCGACGCTGAATAGCCCTTCTAACCCACCGCTATAATCTTCAGGTTGGGATTTGGGCTCCCTTATGTTTCCTGAAAAACCAAGTTTGATGGCATATCGGTTTTTAAAAACATAGTTTAAATGAACATCGATTCCGTAATAGTTTCCCAAGTTGATTTCGCTCGATACGTAATACAGCTCTTTTTCATTGTTTTGCGAAGTAATTACTTGCGCATTAAGCAGGATTAGGAAGGCGAGAAAAATTTTTCTTTTCATTTTTTGGGACAAAATTAGTTCAAGAAAACCAATGTGTTTCTAGTAAAACGGAATGCCTCGTTTCTTCAATTTGTTTAAGTACCTAACAAGGAAGAACAGCGGGAGGGACCATATAACTGCATTTAAAATGGCAAAAAGAGAAAAGAAGCTCACTTCTTTGGGGAGGGAAACAGCAAGGGCAATCATTAATAACCAAATAATGACAATGAGTGCTATAGAAACAACTATGACCCATTTCCGTCCTAGTTCTTTTTGTTTCCTTAGCAGTAACCCACCAATTAAATAAATGATTCCAATAGAAACCATGAATGCACATAGCCAAATATAGTTTTCAAATAGAAATTCCAAGGGGTTAAATTCTGAAGCAGTTATTGGGGTTTGGTCTGTAGATGTATCCTCCGACCAAAAAAAATGTGCATTAAGCCCTCCGCTAAAATTTGCAAAAATGATTAAGGCAGATAGTATTGTAATACCCGTTCCAAGATTTTTTACTTTTCTATCTATTTCGTTCATCTATTATTTCCTGTACAAAAAATACTGGTTCACTGCTTCTATATACAGCTTTTTGGCTTCATCCGCAGTGAGTCCCTGTGTTTGGAACAAGGCATTGGTCTTAAAGGCATTGATAAGGGGATTGCTACTGCCTGGGGAGGATTGGTCGTTGGTAGCGTGCTTGTAATAGGCATAGAGTTTTAACAGGACATCGGCAGGGAAAGGATCCGTGTGGTTGTTGATACTCTCCACGGCATTCTTAAAGGCGATATCCAGTTCTTCGGGCGTCATGCTTAGCTGGTTGCGAGGACACTAAGGCCTCCTTTTACTTTCTGGTTGAGGGACACATTCACTTTGGCATCCAACGGAAGGAACACATCCACCCGCGATCCAAACTTAATGAACCCACTATCACCGGTCTGGGCTACAGTCTGCCCTTCCTCAGCATAGTTTACAATGCGTTTGGCCAAAGCCCCAGCGATCTGTCGGTGCAATACTTCGCCAAATTCCTTGCTCTTTACCACGACGGTAGTACGTTCGTTTTCTTCACTGGCTTTGGGATGCCAGGCTACTAGGTATTTCCCAGGATGGTATTTGCTAAAGGTTACATCACCACCCACAGGGTAACGGGTTACGTGTACATTGAGTGGATTCATAAAAACGGAAACCTGAAGGCGTTTGTCCTTAAAGTATTCCTTTTCAAAAACCTCTTCGATCACCACCACTTTTCCATCCACAGGCGAAAGTACTTGGCTTTCGTTCGGGCTAAAATTACGCTTGGGATTCCTGAAAAACTGTAATACCAATACCAACAATACAATGAGGGTAATAAGCAAAGTCATTCGCAACCATTCCAAGGTAACAAAATGATTTACGGCCAAGGCAGCACCAATGACCAAGAAAAAGGTGATGATAATGATTTTATTTCCTTCTTTATGAAACATAGTCCATGATTTCTAAAAATGCATAAATAAACGGGCTTACATAGATAACACTATCCAGGCGGTCGTAAATACCACCGTGTCCCGGCATAAGTGAACCACTATCCTTAACGCCTGCCTGCCGCTTGAATTTGGACTGAATAAGATCGCCAAATGTCCCTAATACGGTGACCAATACAGCCAGAAAAAACCAAGCCCCCAATGTGAGCAATTGGGTGTAGTTAAAGATAAGGAATCCTGCTAAAAAGGTTCCTGCAAAACCACCTATAAAACCTTCTACGGTTTTCTTGGGCGAAATGCGTTCCAGTAGTTTTCGTTTTCCAAAATTTTTACCCACCAGATAGGCAAAGCTATCGTTGGCCCAGATAAGGATAAAGACACCAATGATAAGCCAAATCTGATAGGTGCCATTGTGGTACGGTATTAAGGTGAGGAACACAAAACCACTGATGAGGTAAAAAATAAGGGCAATGTATTTCTTTTTTTCGAACATGGGGATCTTGCTCACAACCAAAAGGTCCTTGAGCAGAAATAGGTTTACGAAGACCGTTAAAATAGCATATAGGTAGATGGCATTTTGATCCCAAACCTCATAGCTAAGGAAATACAGCAAGACCGCTAGGATAGGGTAGGCTATATAACTCTTTAAATGAACCAGTTTCTGAAACTCGTAAATGGTAATGGAACCCAGCAGAAAAAACAGGACGAGGAACCACTCTCGGGAAGCAAACATGGAAAATAAAATGATCGAGATATAAAGCAATCCCGAAATGCTGCGAACGATGAGTTCCTTCATAAATTATAGGTCTTCGAGTAGCAGCAAATATAGGTTTTTTGTGCTACTTCCATAGCTCATAAAATCTTTTTCCTTGTTGTTCTCAAAGTCCTGAATGGTAGTGATATTGCTTGGAATGTACTTCTTGCTTTGGTTTTTAATAATGCGCAATCCTTCGCTTATGTTTTCTACCAACTGGCTTGTGGTGGCAAAAATGATGAAATTGGAAGGGAGTTCGTTCAGTTTCTTTTCCTTTATTTGGTTGGAGGATAAAAGAATGGAGCCATTATTGGCTACCAAAGATTCGCATTGAGACAAAAAGAAGGCTGCTTTGGCGCTTTTTACAAATGTTAGGTTGTACCCATCAAATTTTTCACATAGCTGCTCGTTGATACAAAAAACATCCTTCTCGTACCAATCATTTTCCAAGAGGATGTTATCGAACGCTTCACCTATTTCACTCCAATTCTCACAATACAGAAACTTGCCCCCGTTCTTGGTAAAATTGTAGGTAAACTTCTCGTCCACAGGAAGTTTCTCTTCAGGGAAATACTTACTGTGGTCAGTGTCTTTTGCGTGCGACTCTGACTTAGCTCTTGATTTTAAAAGTCTTTTAAACAGACTCATAAAGGCCTTAATTGAGGAGTTTCTAAACGTTAATCTTCAAATATATAAAATATGAGGGGAAGTTCTGTAAGAAAAAATTAAACATTACTTCCCCTAAAAGTTAAAATTGAAGGCTACGTGGTAGCGATTTTCTGTTCTGGGGATTCCTCTTCTTTTTCGAAGGGACGTTTCCCGAAAATACGCTCCAAACTTTCCTTAAAGATGACTTCTTTCTCAAGAAGTTCGTTGGCCAATTCGGTGAGTTTATCTTTATGATTCTTTAAAAGATCGATGGCTCGTTGGTACTGGGCTTCTACAATGTTCGATATTTCCTTATCGATCATCTCGGCCGTTTTCTCACTGTAGGGTTTACTGAAATTGTAATCGGTTTGCCCTGAGGAATCGTAGTAGGTGAGGTTTCCAATTTTATCGTTGAGTCCGTATATGGTTACCATAGCACGGGCTTGTTTGGTCACTTTTTCCAGGTCGCTCAATGCACCTGTGGATATTTTATCGAAGATCACTTTCTCTGCGGCACGCCCTCCCATGGTAGCACACATTTCATCCAGCATCTGCTCGGGACGTACAATAAGTCGCTCTTCCGGCAAGTACCAAGCGGCACCCAAAGATTGCCCTCGGGGTACGATGGTAACTTTTACCAATGGAGCAGCGTGTTCCAACATCCAACTTACTGTAGCATGACCTGCTTCGTGAAAAGCAATGGCCTTTTTCTCTTCGGGGGTTATGATCTTGTTTTTCTTTTCCAGACCACCCACAATACGGTCTACCGCGTCGAGGAAGTCTTGTTTTCCTACCGCTTTTTTATCGTTACGGGCAGCAATAAGGGCTGCTTCGTTACAAACATTGGCAATATCGGCACCAGAGAACCCAGGGGTTTGCTTGGCCAAGAAATCTGTATCTACGGTATCGTCCTTTTTTAAGGGGCGTAGGTGTACTTCAAAAATTTCCTTACGCTCACGCACATCGGGAAGGTCTACATAAATCTGACGGTCGAAACGTCCGGCACGCATCAAGGCCTTATCCAAAATATCGGCACGGTTGGTGGCTGCCAGTACAATAACATTGGTGTTGGTTCCAAAACCGTCCATTTCGGTCAATAACTGGTTCAAAGTATTTTCCCTTTCGTCGTTGGAACCGGAGAAGTTATTCTTTCCACGGGCACGTCCAATAGCGTCGATCTCATCGATAAAGATGATGGAAGGTGACTTTTCCTTGGCTTGCTTAAAGAGATCCCTTACACGGGAAGCTCCTACCCCTACAAACATTTCCACGAAATCCGATCCGGAAAGTGAAAAGAAAGGCACTTTGGCTTCTCCTGCTACAGCTTTTGCCAATAGGGTTTTACCGGTTCCTGGAGGGCCTACCAATAAGGCTCCTTTAGGAATTTTACCTCCCAAAGAGGTATACTTTGTTGGGTTTTTAAGGAAATCCACAATCTCCTGTACTTCTTCCTTGGCTCCTTCCAAACCTGCTACGTCCTTAAACGAAGTTTTTACGTCGGTCTTTTCGTCAAACAGTTTGGCCTTGGATTTCCCGATATTGAATATCTGTCCTCCGGCACCACCGCCTCCACCAGCAGACATACGTCGCATGATAAAGATCCATATCCCAATGATGACTACAAAGGGTAGGAGGGTAAGAAGAATTTCGCCAAAGAAGTTTTCTTCGGTTTTAATGTCGTATTGCGTCTTAAGATCGTGCTGGGCTATGATAGGCTTGAAGGTGTTCTCGAAGTTTTGAAGGTCTCCAATTTCAAATTCGTAGTCCGGATCATTGTTGCTGGCAGGTAAAATAGAACCGCTTTTTTTCTTTTGGTGTTCCTGCTTTTCCTTCGCTTCGGGGGTAAGGAAAACACGAACGTTCTTTTTGTTAACAATCAAGAACTTTTCCACATCGCCATCTGCCAGATAATCCTCGAACTGGGTCTGTGTAATTTTCTTGGGTTGATTCCAACTTCCTCCACCAAAAAACTGAATACCTACAAAAAGGGCAAAAATGCCAATGTAGATCCACCAGGCATTAAACTTGGGTTTTTTAGCTTCGGGCTTTTTATTTTCTTCGGCCATAGGGCTTTTCTTTGTTTTTTTAATAAGTAGTTTCTATCGTAACCGTCTTGGCATCCCCCCAAAGACCTTCAATATCGTAAAATTCACGGATATGCTTCTGGAATACATGTACCACAACATGAACAAAATCCATTAGTACCCATTCTGCATTATCACTTCCTTCTATATGCCAGGGCTTTTCTTTTAGGGATTTACTAACCGTTTTTTGGATTGAATTAACGATGGCATTCACTTGGGTGTTCGAAGTACCATTACAGATAATAAAATAATCACATACTGTGTTTTCTATCTCCCGGAGGTCCAGGATTTGGATGTCTTGTCCCTTTACCTCTTCAATTCCTTTAATTATTTGTGTTACAAGTTGATCTGTGCTTACTTCTTTTTTTGCCATTCAAACGTTTTAATACAACAAATTTATTACTTTTTTGTTTCTTGCTGCCGATTTCCGAGGCAACATTAACACAATATTAATTGCAGTGAATATAATCAAACTTAGTGCCATTGGTTCCACCAACGATTACTTAAAAGCCCTACGGGCTGAAACCGACTTGGAAGACGGTACTGTGGTATGGGCCCAGGACCAAACCCAAGGGCGTGGACAGATGGGGGCTTCGTGGCAGTTTGAAGCTGGGAAAAGCCTTGCGTTTAGCCTGTTTAAGCGGTTTGGCGAACTGTCTATCCAAAACCAATTTTGTATTACCATTCAGGTGTCTTTAAGCCTCGTAGATTGCTTGGAACAATTTGGCATACCCAATCTTTCCATAAAATGGCCTAACGACATTATGACAGGTGACAAAAAACTATGTGGTATTTTGATCGAAAATCAGCTACAAGGTGACAGGGTAAAAAGTTCCGTGATTGGAATTGGGCTGAATGTAAACAACAGTGCTTTCGAAGGACTTCCCAAAGCCACTTCCATATCCCTTGCTG
>JANQKN010000075.1 GCA_028281065.1 Flavobacteriaceae bacterium
ATATTTCGCACCCTTCTTTTGAAGATCACATTGCTTCGGTACAAGGCATCTTGGATGAAATCGATGGAGCGGACAAACCCACTCTTATGGTATTCAATAAAATAGATGCTTACGAACCCGAGGTGATCGATGAAGACGATTTGGTTACGGAACGGACCAAGGCGCATTATTCCATAGAAGACTGGAAAAAGACTTATATGAACCGTGAAAATGGAGATGCTATTTTTATCTCTGCTTTGAATAAGGAAAATCTGGAAACCTTTAGGAAAGTAGTGTATGCCAAAGTGCGTTCCATACATGTAACACGGTTTCCGTACAATAACTTTTTGTATCCCGAGTATATAGAGGAATAAAAAAACCCGATGTGAAGACATCGGGTTTTTTGTTGGTAATAGTTGCTATTAAATTCCGAAAGTTACTCCAATTCCCAAAGCTTCACGGATTTGAAAAGCCTCCACAGCATTGTCGTCATAAATAGCTTGGAAAGTCGCATTGGCAGTGATCCATTTGTTCACTTTCATGACTAGGTTCATAGTGTAATCCAAATCTACATTTTGAGGGTCTTCCAAATAGTTGGAGTATAGGTTTAGGATGTTCTCCATAGAGATGTTTTCCATAAGGTCAATTTTGGCATAGGCCCCCAGAGAAGCACCAAACTCGAAACGGGAAGACTCATTGGCTTCTACCCCAAAATAACCTCCAGCAGCATTAAATGCATCGATGGCAGCTTGATCGTTCCCTACGTTGGTAAAGTCACTGCTTACAAAGATCAATCGTGCTGTGGCAGGAGCTATGTTTACTTTTAGGTTGTCGCTCTTCTTCCAAAGGAAACCGGGACCTGCCTGCAAATAACCAGGGGAAAGGAATTTGGTAAACTCGGTTCGGGTTTCATTCCCTTGGTCATCGGTTCCAAAATTATAACCTGAAGTAAATTGGGTTCTAAAGTTTAAAAAGAAAGAGTAATACCAAAGGCTTTCTTTTATTTGGCGTCCCAAAATGGAATTCAGCTCCAATCGGTCATTTGTTTTTCGGGTAAATTCCTGGTCTCTTGTTTTGGTGATACCGTAATCTGCCATGATTCGGTTGTCCCAAGTTACTTTTCCCTTTCGGTAGTTGAAATCGTATCCCAAGGTTGCATTCAAGGCATAGTTAGAGGTTCCCCCTCCTGTCCA
Source organism: Flavobacteriaceae bacterium (assembly GCA_028281065.1). Classification (GTDB taxonomy): domain Bacteria; phylum Bacteroidota; class Bacteroidia; order Flavobacteriales; family Flavobacteriaceae; genus Aureisphaera. Next base: position 1,173 of record JANQKN010000075.1, read on the forward strand.
TTCTGCATTAAAAGCAGCTTGGCTAAACAACAAAGAGATGTTTCCTGCCTTGGTCCATCCGTCTTTAGGTCCTTCTTCCTCAGTGGCGGCATCCTGTGCGACTAGGGCCAAAGGAAAAATGAAAAGGATAGACAGTAACAAAAGTTTTTTCATGATATTAAGTTTAGTTTTGTCTTGCAAAATTACTATTTCTTCTTGGAGCAGGTAATATACAGCCCGTCAAAAGGGGAGTCTTTCGATTAAGTACAGGGAAAAAACGACAACTTACTTTTTCTTTTTGAAGAGGGGAACGGAGGAACAAGCTTCCCCGTACATAATGCTTTTGGCAATGGGTTGTAGGCGTTGCGCTAATTGAATGTAGGCGTTTTCAGGAATGGAAGCATCGGAACACCCTTTAATGATTATGGGTTTGTCTTCGTATTCCGAAAGGTCTATATTGGAAATAGTGTCGAGGTAGATGGCTGCTTCTAAATCGGTTAAGGAACCCACATTTACCTTGGCAGCAATACCATTTAACTGCATGGATGCCAATAGGAATGCCCAACCTGGAATAATGGCGTCTGTAGCGCAGTAAAGAGCTACATAAGCGTCCTTGTATTGGTCCCAATCATGGTCCTGTATCTGCTGTCGGTATTCTTTTTCACGTAGGATGAGACCTTCGTACAGCCAGTTGCTAATATCCAATTCCATCCTTTTACCTGAAACCTGAAAATCTTCTAGATCTATGGTAACCAATGGGCTGTTTGCAACTCTATTTACAATTTCCTTTTCCATAATGGGTTTAAAGCATTCCCAATTCCAATTTGGCTTCTTCGCTCATAAGGTCTTGGCTCCAAGGGGGATCGAATGTAATTTCTACTTCGGCATCCTTTACCATTTTTATACTTTTTACTTTGTCCTCTACTTCTACGGGAAGGGTTTCTGCTACAGGACAATTGGGGGTGGTGAGTGTCATGAGGATTTTTACTTCGTGATCCTCATTCACAAAAACATCATAGATGAGCCCCAATTCGTAAATGTCTACAGGGATTTCGGGATCATAAATGGTCTTTAAAACCTTTACTATTTTTTCACCCAATTCGGTGATGTTTATTTCGGTACTCATACAATCTTTTATTTTAGCTGTGCTTGGTAGGCAACGGCATATAATTTCATTTGTTTAATCATGGAAACCAATCCATTGGCCCGTGTAGGGGAAAGGTGTTCCTTTAATCCAATTTCATCGATAAACGAAGTGTCCGAATTTACAATGCTTTCCGGGGTCTGGTTTGAAAACACACGGATAAGCACAGCAATGATCCCTTTGGTAATAATGGCATCGCTGTCGGCAGTAAAAACCACTTTATCTCCTTCCAGTTCCGATTGTAGCCATACTTTACTTTGGCACCCTTTAATGAGTTTGTCATCGGTTTTTTGTTCAGGATTAATTAGAGGAAGGCTCTTTCCCAATTCGATAAGATGTTCGTATTTGTCCATCCAATCTTCGAACAGGGAAAACTCGTCGATCAATTCTTCCTGTAAGGCTGCTATGGGCCTAGTTTCCATCATTTCGTTCTTTTCTTGCAATTAACAATTCGCTTCTATCTGCCTTGGAGTATAGCGTAAGGATACTGTTTTCAAGATCGTAGGACCCTGTATCGCGCAAGGCATTTAAAAACTGGTTTTCTATATCCATAATGGGTTGGTCGCATGCCATTTCGGTACTTCCAATGTCACTAAAGGATAGGGCATACAGATCTAACGTATAACTTCCGAAAAAGCTATTGCAACCGGTATTTCCCCGAATGGTCTTGTCCAAGGCTACAAAAGTAATGGTAGGGGCATTATCGGAAATGGTACTGCCTCCCATACTCGTAATGGTATAATTACCCGTAAGATGCACGTTTCCTGCCACGTCTATCACTTTTTTGGTTTCGTCGCAACTACTTAAAATAACCAAGCTAAAGAGCAATGCTGCCAGTGTTTTCATAATCGTTGATTTTTTAGTGTTAGGTTACTCTAAGATACGTAAATATCGAGAGTCCTAACCCAACATCATTTTTGCTTTTTTAACAGCCGCCACCAATTTATCTACTTCTTCTAGGGTATTGTAAAAGGCAAACGATGCCCTAACGGTCCCGGGGATGTTGTAGAAATCCATGATGGGTTGGGCGCAATGATGACCCGTACGGACTGCTATCCCTAATTTATCAACGATAGTGCCAATGTCGTAGGGATGGATGCCTTCTATGTTGAAGGAGATCACCGATGTCTTTTCTGGACCGGTTCCATAAATGGTAAGTCCTTCTATTTTTAAAAGTTCATCGGTCGCATATTGCAACAATTCACTTTCATATTCGGCAATAATATCGAAACCAATATTATTTAGGTAGTCCAGAGCAGCTCCAAAACCAATTCCCCCTGCAATATTAGGCGTTCCCGCTTCAAATTTATGAGGAAGATCGGCATAAGTTGTTTTTTCGAAGGTTACTTCCTTGATCATTTCGCCCCCGCCTTGATAAGGAGGAAGTTTTGTAAGCCAATCCTTTTTACCATAAAGGATACCTACTCCCGTAGGGCCACACATTTTGTGGGCCGATGTTACATAAAAGTCACAATCCAACGCTTGTAAATCGGGTTTTACGTGGGAACAGGATTGGGCACCATCTATAAGAACAGCAGCATCTACACCATGGGCTTTTTCTATGATCTCTGCAATAGGATTGATGGTTCCCAATGCATTCGAAATGTGGTTTACAAATACCAATTGGGTAGCAGGCGAAAGTAGTTTTTCATATTCCGAAAGGACCAAGGTTCCGTTTTTATCAATAGGAATAACTTTCAACTGCGCTCCAGTACGTTCGCAAAGCATTTGCCAAGGGACGATATTGGAGTGGTGTTCCATAGCAGATACTATAATTTCGTCTCCCTTTTTGAGGAATGAGGTGAACCCTTGTGCCACAAGATTGATACCGTGGGTTGTTCCAGAAGTAAAAATAACTTCCTCAGCGTGTGCTATGTTGAAGTGGGATTGTACCTTTTTTCGGCCCATCTCATAGGCATCTGTAGCTTCTTGGGATAAGGTATGCACCCCTCTATGGATATTGGCGTTGTAATGGCTGTAGTAATGAACCAGGGTGTCTATAACCTGTTGCGGCTTTTGCGATGTAGCTGCATTGTCCAAATAAACCAGAGGGTGACCGTTCACTTCACGGTGAAGGATGGGAAAATCCTTGCGTATTTCCTGAACATCGAAGGCCATACTTGAAACTGTTTTTATAGGTTGAAACCTATATTTACCCCAATTTTATTCGCGATCAATTTATTGATCCGTTCTTTCAACTCAGGAATTTTTACACTTTCCAACACATTGTTAGCAAAAGCATACATTAACAAAGCACGGGCCTCTTTTTTAGCAATTCCACGGGAACGTAGATAGAAAAGGGCATCTTCATCCAATTGTCCAATGGTGCATCCGTGCGAGCATTTTACGTCGTCGGCAAAGATTTCCAGTTGGGGTTTGGAGTTTATAGTGGCCTTGTCACTTATAAGGATGTTGTTGTTTTGTTGAAACGCATCGAGCTTTTGGGCTTCTTTCTCTACGTACACCTTTCCGTTAAAGACCCCTGTGGCATTGTCATCAAAAATACCTTTATAGTCCTGATGGCTTTCGCAATTGGGTGCAATATGGTGTACCAAAGTATTGTGGTCTACGTGTTGTTTCCCTTCTAAAATGGTAATACCGTTTAAAACAGAGTCACAGTGCTCACCATGTTGGTAGAAGTTAAGGTTGTTACGGATTAGTTTCCCGCCAAAAGAGAAGGTGTGTACTTTACAAATACTGTCTCTTTCTTGTTTTATATGGGTATGGTCTATAAGGGAAGCAGTAACCTTGTCGTTCTGTATTTTATAATAGTCTACAAAAGCTCTTTTTTCGGCAAAAATTTCGGTAACCGAATTGGTAAGTACTGCATTTTCGGAAAGACTCTGATGCCTTTCAATAATCTGTACATGGGCGTTTTCCTCTACAACGATCAAGTTTCTAGGCTGAAGCAATAGGGCAGCTTCATTTCCAGTAGCGAAATTGATGATCTCTATGGGTTTTTCAACCTCAGTGTGTTTTGGGATATATATGTATGCCCCTTCTTTGGCAAAAGCAGTATTAAGGGAAATAAGGCTGCTTTCTTTAATGGCCTTATTGTAATAGGCTTCTATAACGGGTTTGTACTTGTCCTTGCCCAAAGCAGAGGAAAGCAAACAAACATCCATACCCTCATGCGTGGTTTCGGATAAGAAAGAGCTGTACACCCCATCTACAAATACGATTTTATAGGTATCTACATCGTGAAGGAAATACTTTTTTACGTCCTTAATCTCGAGGGAATTCTCCTTTTTAGGGAAAATGCTGTAGTCTTCCTTCAACAATGCATTTAAGGAGGTATATTTCCACTCTTCCTCTTTTTTGGTAGGAAACCCTTGGGTTTCGAAACTCTTTATGGCATCGGTCCTTAGATCATGAATAGGTGAATCCACGTCCAAATGATCTTCGAAAGCGAGGTAAGAGGATAATAATTTTTCTTTTAAGCTCATGTCTGTTTTGGCTTGTCTTTACACCAATTCTTCCTTAATCCAATCGTATCCCTTCTCTTCCAATTCGTAAGCAAGTTCCTTGCTTCCGGATTTTACGATTTTTCCGTCCATAAGAACGTGTACATAATCGGGAACGATATAATCCAACAATCGTTGGTAGTGGGTAATTACGATAACAGCATTGTCATCGCTTTTAAGTTTGTTAACCCCGTTGGCTACTACTTTAAGGGCGTCGATATCCAAACCGGAATCGGTCTCATCCAAAATAGCCAATTTGGGCTCCATCATGGCCATCTGGAAAATCTCATTCCTTTTCTTTTCACCTCCAGAAAACCCTTCGTTAAGGGATCTAGACAAGAATTTTCTATCGATTTCCAGAAGGTCCGCTTTTTCCTTTATTTTTTTCAGCATTTCCCCAGCAGGCATGTCTTCCAATCCTTTTGCCTTTCGAGTTTCGTTAATGGCAGTTTTTACAAAGTTGGTCACGGTAACCCCTGGGATTTCCACAGGGTATTGAAAAGAAAGGAACACTCCTTTGTGCGCTCTCTCTTCAGGATCCATTTCCGAAATGTCCTCGCCATTCAATAACACATCGCCTTCGGTGATTTCGAATTCTTCTTTTCCAGCAACAACAGCGGCAAAGGTGCTTTTACCCGATCCGTTAGGACCCATAATAGCATGTACTTCTCCCGACTTCACTTCAAGGTCGATCCCTTTTAGGATGTCCTTTTCTTCTACGCTGGCGTGTAAGTTTTTTATGTGTAGCATATTAACTTTCCTTTTCTTCAATTTTAATATCTGCCTTAGCAGGGGTATCGCTTACTGTAATAATTTCTGTAATGGTTAAAATCTCATCCCAACCTTCTTCACCTTCTTTCTTTTTCTCCAGTTTCCCTTTAACTACCACGGGAACCATGTCGAACTCTTCTTTTTTAACGGGAGCTACTTTGTTTGCCAATTCTTGGGCCATTTCGTCCAAGGCAACTCCGTATATGAAGTTGTTCCCTTTAAGAACAGCGCCATCGGCCAAATAGATAAACTCTCCACTATAAATAGCTTGGTCTTGCTCCATTAAGGTGGGTGTTTCTTCTTGGGTAGCTGTTTTTTCTTCTGAATTTTTACAAGAAAAAAGAACAGTGGTTAAAACAAGGGTTAAAAGTAAAAGTGATTTTTTCATTGCTGGAATTTTTTTTGATGGTTATCCTACAGAGCCTTCAAGGCTTATTTCTAATAGTTTTTGAGCTTCTACTGCAAACTCCATGGGAAGTTTGTTCAACACCTCTTTACTAAATCCATTTACGATAAGGGCAATGGCTTTTTCGGTGTCGATACCCCGTTGATTACAATAGAATATTTGATCTTCTCCAATTTTACTTGTAGTTGCCTCATGCTCTATCTGAGCGGTTTTGTTACTGGCTTCTATGTATGGGAAGGTATGGGCGCCACACTTATTCCCCATAAGCAAAGAGTCGCATTGGGAGAAGTTTCGGGCGTTGTCTGCTCGGGAATGGATTTTTACCAATCCTCTATAGCTGTTTTGTGACTTTCCTGCTGAAATCCCTTTAGAAATAATGGTACTCTTGGTATTCTTTCCCAAATGAATCATTTTGGTACCTGTATCAGCCTGTTGGTAATTGTTGGTTACCGCAATGGAGTAGAATTCGCCAATGGAATTATCCCCTTTTAATACACAACTGGGATATTTCCAGGTTACAGCACTTCCGGTTTCTACTTGGGTCCAGGATATTTTTGCATTCTTTTCGCACAATCCGCGTTTGGTCACAAAATTGAAAACCCCTCCATTACCATTTTTATCACCTGGGAACCAGTTTTGAACCGTGGAATATTTTATTTCGGCGTCGTCCAAAGCGATGAGCTCTACCACAGCAGCATGCAATTGGTTCTCGTCACGGGAAGGAGCTGTACAACCTTCCAAATAGCTTACGTAGCTTCCTTCGTCTGCAATGACCAAAGTACGCTCGAATTGACCGGTTCCTGCCTGGTTAATCCTAAAGTAAGTGGAAAGCTCCATAGGACAACGAACCCCTTTTGGGATATAGCAGAAAGAACCGTCACTAAATACGGCGCTATTCAAGGCAGCATAGAAGTTGTCCTTCTGTGGTACCACAGTACCTATGTATTTTTTTACTAATTCGGGGTGTTCCTGAATGGCTTCTGAAATGGAACAGAAAATAATTCCTTTTTCGGCTAGTGTGTCTTTAAAGGTGGTCGCCACCGAGACGGAATCCATAACGATATCTACAGCAACACCTGCAAGTTTTTTCTGTTCTTCCAAAGAAATTCCCAGTTTGTTGAAGGTTTCCAACAGTTCGGGGTCTACTTCGTCTATGCTGTTGTATTTAGGTTTTGTAGATGGAGCCGAATAGTAGGAAATGTTCTGGAAGTTGGGTTTCTCGTAGTTTACATTGGCCCATTCGGGTTCTTCCATGCCTTGCCATATACGAAAAGCCTCTAGGCGCCAGTCGGTCATCCATTCGGGCTCGTTTTTCTTTTTTGAAATGGCGCGTACAATATCCTCGTCAAGACCCACAGGGAAAGTCTCGGATTCTATGTCGGTATAGAACCCATACTCATACTCCTTGGTCTCGAGTTCTTTTTTTAAGTCGTCTTCAGTAAATTTTCCCATTTCTTATGCCCCTTTTTTAAAGTGAAAAACTTTCTCCGCAGCCACAGGTTCTGTTGGCATTGGGGTTGTTAAAAACAAATCCTTTTCCATTAAGTCCCCCGCTGTATTCCAGCGTGGTCCCAACCAGATAAAGAAAGCTTTTTTTATCTACAACAATTTTTACCAGGTTATCCTCGAATAATTTGTCTGTATCTGCCTGTGCATGGTCAAAATTCAACTCATAAGACAAGCCCGAACAGCCTCCGCTCTTAACACCTACACGCACAAAATCCTTCGCAATATCGAAGCCTTCTTCGGCCATCAATTGCGAGATTTTATTTTTTGCACTTTCGCTTACCTGTATCATTTGTATATAGTTATGCTAAATTAGGACTGCAAATATACTGCAAATAGCATTTTAAACCATGTACACAGTACATTAAAAGCTTATGATGCTATAGATTTATGTAATAATTAACAAGGACTTGAAAAAAGGGGAGAGTAGCTAGAAAAGTAGCTTATTGCCTAAAATCTGGATTGTTGATAAAGCTTTCGTCCGATAGGGTCAATAAAAAAGCTTTAAGGTCAGCCTTGTCGCTTTCTGTCATATGGGCCCCTCCAGTTGATACGTTTTTCATAAGGGGATCGATGGTTTCGGAGAATACCAAACCTTCACTATAGTGGTTGATGACTTCTTCCAAAGTTTCGAAACGACCATCATGCATATACGGAGCGGTATATGCTAAATTGCGTAAGCTTGGGGACTTAAAGTGTCCAAATTCCCTAGGATCTCCAGAGAATCCACCCAAGCCTAGGTCGGTAATAACCTCATCCATCCCGTTGTTGTGAAAAATGTTGTCGGTCCACAATGGGCTTTCTGGCAAACCATGACAGTGGAAACAATCTCCACGGCCTTCATCCAAAAATACGTTCAATCCGTTTTCTTCTTGTGGAGTCAATTGTTCCAATCCCATTTGGAAACGATCGAATTTTGAATTGGCAGAAACCAAAGTGCGCATAAATTGTGCGATGGCTTTACTTACTAGTACCGAATCTATGTTTCGGGTACCAAAAGCACGCTCGAATAATTCGGGATATTCAGCATCTGCTTGTAGCGAGTTTTCGGCATTGGGCCAAGTATTGGCCATTTCGTTGGGATCTACAACGGGCTTGAAGATTTGATCTTCTATGGAAAGTGCTCTTCCATCCCAAAAGAATTTGTTCTCGAAGTTCCAAGCCATATTAAACAAAGGCATGGATTGGCGGGTTCCTTCGTTGCCATTTATTCCTACACTAAACCTTCGCGGATCGGAGAATGCATTCTCGGGGCGATGGCAATCGGCACAAGCCTGCGAGTTGTCCAGGGAAAGAATAGGGTCGAAAAACAATTTTTTCCCCAATGCGATACCTTCTTCGGTTAGTGGATTGTCATTGGGAATGGCAGGAGGAAGTAAAACCCCATCGAAAACGGCTGGGATTTCCAAAGTAACTGGAGTAGGGGTGTATGTAGGTCCATTGTCATCACTGTCGTTACAAGAAGCCGTGAAGCCCAACAACACACATACACCCAAATATATCCAGTACTTATTCATTTTTATTATTGTGTTACTTCACCAAGACTAAATACCCCTCCAGCACCATTTTCACTCATGTCCATTTGTGCTTCAAAGTTAGGCATTAATACTGTATACCAAGTGTTTAAGTCCCAAAGATTTGGATTTTTAAACCATTGGTCTACGTTCATTTTCACTTCGATATTGGTGTTGCTTCCAATAGTAACGGTACCTAGGTTTACTATGAAAGAAGTGTCTACCAATTCTTCCAAAGTAGTAGGCGATGGAGGTAGGGAGCTGTGTCTGTTAGCTCTCACGGTATGGTATTGGAAGTTATCGGTAGCACCAAGGTTATTGATGTAGGTTCCTTCCATACGCATATAGTGGTATCCTCCACCTAGGGGTGTAGGAACATTCCAGCCACCATCGGCAGTGTTTAGGCCTGGGTAACCACCATCTAAGTCGTTATCCTCATCATCGAATCCAAAAGTAAAGGATACAGTGTAGTCGCCTTCAGGAATTGAAACTCCAGGGGTAAAGTTTAGGTTACTCCCCGTACGTGCATTTACCAAGTTGTAGTCGCCGGCATCGTATACAGTTCCGTCGGTAGCTGTAAAGGTAATGTCGGAGATGAGGTATACCAATTTAGAAAGGGTTAGGGTCTCTCCATTGGCGTTGGTATATTGGGTGTTCTCGTAATCGGAGTTTTCTATAGCGTCTCCATTAAAATTTTGGGTAAACGTAAAGTCTACAGTGGTATTACTGGGAGTAGGTGTAGAGTCGTCATCATTGTTACAACTTACAAATGCCACAGTAGCTACCAATAGCAAAGCAATTTTTTTCAAATTTTTCATTACAATTTTTGAATTAATTAGGGTTAAGGGTTTGTTTTAATGTAAGCTCGCTGTACTTATTTAATTTTCGCAATCATTAAATCTTTAATACCACGGTTTTGGGGAACATCTCCGTTGTTACTATCGGTTTCACCAACGAGGATTAATTTATTATCGGAGGTTTCTAAAGCACCGTTCCCAAAATCTAGGTCGGAACCTCCTATATTCATTTCAAACTGGGGGGCTCCGTTTTCGTTAATAACCAAGATCCAAGCATCGTTTTGTCCGTTGTTTGCGGCAACATCGCCATCGTTACTTCTGGAAGAACCAGCAATTACATATTTACCACCTTCCATGGCAACAATACTTTGGGCAGAATCGAATTGGGTTCCACCATAGGTGCGTTCCCAAATAATATTTCCGTTAGTGCCTGAAAGCTTTACAGCCCATAAATCGGCATTTCCTTTTAGGTTGGATACATCTTGATCTTCGCTACGGGTGTCCCCTACGAAAATAAAATTACCATCGGTGGTTAGCGTTACACTAAAACCGTTATCTATCTCGGATCCTCCAAAGGATTTTTCCCATTGAATATCCCCTTGATTATTGATTTTTACCACCCAGTAGTCGTAAGACCCTTTTGGGTTGGATATATCGAAATCGATACTTTCGGAGGCTCCTACAAGCAAATATCCGTTATCGGGGGTTTGCACCACATCGTAACTTCTATCGTTGTTGTTACCTCCGTAAAATCGGCGCCATTCTTTGTTTCCATTGGCGTCCAATTTAATGCCCCAATATTCTCCTAGGCCGTGACGGTTGTTACGGGAACCAATTTTATCCCCGGATTGCAAGTCATCGCCCTGCCCATCGCTACCTACTAGGTCGAGAAAGCCCACGGTAAAATATCCTCCATCGCTGGTTTGGATGGTACGGAAGCCTTGTTCGCCTCCTAGGAACCCATGATTGGTTTCCCACTGAAGGTTACCATTACCATCTATTTTAACGATCCAGATGTCTTGGAAACCTTCGTTTCCACCTACATCAAGT
>JANQKN010000136.1 GCA_028281065.1 Flavobacteriaceae bacterium
GGGTTGGCTGGGTCTCCCACAACCATAAACCCTTGTCCTATAGGGGCAAATCTACGCTCCACGTGCAATGGGGTATAGCCCGTTGCTGTAGTAGTTGGATTACCAGCTCCATCGTAATTCATAAAGGTAGGAACGGTATACATTCCGGGGTTGGCGTCATCTCCAACGGGTCCTGGAATCCAAGTTCCATATCCTCCTTTGTTATGAATGTACAAGTGGGAGTTTATGGATCTATCCTCATCCCAATATCGGAATTCGGAAATTTCAATGTTGTCTGCATCGTAAAATACATCTTTCAAGTCCAAAGCAGAAGGGTAGGGGTTACCCGCTAGGGTAAAGTAGTAATTGGTACCATCTGTCCATGGAACTGGATTTGTTTGTACGGGTAGGGTAATATCCCCATTGTTGGGACGTCCCCTAAAATCGTAATGCTGATTGTTGGCATCTTGGTATACGGTTGTACCATCACCGGCATCAGTTTCGTTGGTTCCCTTCATGGTAAACCCATAACCAGGTGGGATTCTATGTCCTGTACCTCCCCATTGCCATCTTTGTGTGGCAGGATCCCAATAATCGAACCAGCGGGTAGAAATGGTCAGCGGGGACGACCATCCGTTAAATGCAGAGGTTCTGTTGGATACTGTGGAATGGGTTACGGTCTGAATGTCATAAAACTTGGGAAGACCAAAGTTTCTGTTTCCTGTAGCGGCAGTACTTCCTGTAGGGGAACACCAAAAATTGTAGTCATAGGAGTCACTTCTACTGTCTTGATAAACAGAAAGATGTCCGGAACCTAAATTGGTGGTGCTTCCAGATTCACCTTGAATAAGCTGAGCTTGGTTCCTAAGGTAAATACTGGCTTCGGTTGTGGCATCGTAGGTATTACGAACCAAGTTCACCTCTTCTTCTACATACAGAATCTGGTCATCTACGTAGATGTAAGAATCCGTACTGGATGTGGCATTGGGTGATACGTACAATTGGGCGTGGGCGGTGCCAATCATACATAGCATAGCTAGTGATAGTAGTAGGTTTTTCATACTTTTTATGTTTTTAAAATGAGATAGTTATGGGGTAACTACCTGCAACTTAGGGTTAAAAATATATTTTTTTTTTAAAATATACACAATAATGTACGAAAATTCCGTTAAGCTGGTTTTTTGTTTTCGATAAAAAACACTTAATACAGATTAAACTATCATAACAATTTCTCATCTTTGAAGTATGAAAATTGGCGATCAGGTTTCCGTGTTAGATGATGTTATCACTGGCGTTGTGGTAAAAAAAGAGGGTAAAACCATTACGATTTCCACTGCAGATGGTTTTGAGATGGATTTTGCTGAAAATGAACTTGTTGTCATCGGTAAAGAAACCCGAATTGAGAATAATATTGATTTGGACCGTATTTCATCCATAATTGCAGAAAAAGAAACTCAAAAACGTCGCAAAAACCCACGAATAAAGCCTAAAGAGCGTAATCTTCCTGCTATGGAAGTAGACCTTCACATCCATCAGCTTACCAAATCCTCTAAAGGGATGTCCAATTACGATATGCTTAGTTTACAGTTAGATACCGCAAAAAGACAGTTGGATTTTGCTATTTCCAAGCGAATTCAAAAAGTGGTTTTTATCCATGGCGTTGGGGAAGGGGTTCTGAGGGCAGAGTTGGAATACCTTTTTCGCAGGTACGATAACTTAAAGTACTACGATGCTGATTTTCAGAAATATGGAAGAGGAGCTGTAGAAGTGTATATCTATCAGAATAAAAAGCCCTAATTCGTCGGGAATTCTGGAGTAACTGTCACGGTTCCAGTGAGTATATCGTCGATATTGCCCATATCGAAGGTTTCGAAGGTAATTTGCTCATCTCCACTTACAAGAATCAAGTTTTGAAGCAGTAAAGTAATGTCACTGCTAAACGCATAGGAGTGTTCCCTAAACGCATCAATAACAACCGATTTGGCTATATCTGCATTCAAAAAGTTAGGTGTGCCGCTGGTATCTGTGCTGTAGCTTAATGGGTCCAGTGTGCCATTAGCTTCATAACGTGTTAAGACTCCGTCATTGTCGTCATCTGTATCCAGGTAGTCAGGAGTGCCATCCCCATCCGTATCCCTAGGGTTTTCGGGATCACCGCCAATCTCTGAAGAAGTTGGAACATTGTCACCATCATCATCAAAATCATAAAAATTTGGGATTCCGTCTCCATCCAAATCGCCGGTGCCTTCATCCGTTTCCACTTCAGAAGCTACAAAAACAATAGAGTCTTCGTCATCCAGCCCAGTAACCGTGGTTAGAACAGCCGTTCCAGCATTCCCTAAATACTCTATGGAAATCCCAGGGGTAGAGGGTGGGACTTCGTTGCAAAAATAAGAGCTAGTCACCTGTCCGTTAAAAATGCGGTAATTCACAAAATTATTGGTGTCATCCAAGGTAAAGGTACGGGTGCCCGATTCTGTAAATAACTGATCTGAAGTGCCTAAACGAAGGGAAATGGTTTCGGTACCACCCGTATTTATCTTGAAAAACACATAACCACCTGCTTCCCCGCAGTTTTCTAGCGTACTGTCATCGAAATCGAACGAAGTGACGATGATGTCCCCATCGTTGCACCCCCAAAATAAAATAGCGCCTAAAAAGGCGAAAAATAACGGTTTTAATACGGCTTTACATTTTGACATAGCACAAAGAAACGCATTCTTTTCAATTCATACTAACGATAAATATTTTAATATGTATTTTTGCGAAAATTCAATGTAAACTAACCCAACCTTAACCTCTTTATGAAAAAAGTTTACTTCGACAGCGCAGCTACGACAAAACTTCGAAACGAAGTGATTTATTGTATGACTGAAGCGCTTAAAACAGAATATGGAAATGCCTCATCTACACATTCTTACGGTCGTTCAGCTAAATCATTACTTGAAAATTGTAGAAAAGAGATAGCAAGTCACTTCAACGTAACAGCTGGTGAAATTATTTTTACTTCGGGAGGTACAGAAGCCGACAATTTTATCTTGAATAGTTGTGTACGTGATTTAGGTGTTGAACGAATTATCTCCAGTAAAATTGAACACCATGCGGTATTGCATTGCATTGAGGAGTTGGAAGAGAAGCACGGGATCGAAGTAAATTATGTAAAGCTGGATGATTGTGGTCATGTTGTCCATTCCGATTTGGAAAATCTACTTAAGAATAGTACAAAGAAGACACTGGTTAGCCTCATGCATGTAAACAATGAGGTTGGTAATATATTAGACATCAAAAAAACCGCTTTAGCCTGCAAGGAGCACAATGCTTTGTTTCATAGTGATACCGTACAGTGTATTGGACATTTTGAATTGGACCTGTCTGAAGTACCTGTGGATTTTGCAGTAGCCGCTGCCCATAAGTTCCACGGCCCAAAAGGGGTTGGTTTTGCCTTCGTTCGAAAGAATACAGGGCTTAAATCATTGATTCATGGTGGAGCTCAGGAAAGAGGGCTTAGAGCGGGTACTGAAGCTGTTTACGCCATTGCTGGTCTTGCTGAAGCCTTGAAGATATCCTACCAAAACCTGGAAGAAGAACGTACGTATATTGCTGGATTGAAACGTTATTTCAAGGAGCGTTTAACTGCTGAAATTGAAGGGGTTTCCTTTAATGGTGCCTGTGATGACGAAGAAAAAAGTACATATACTTTGTTGAATGTATGCTTACCAGTAACTCCCGAGAAAGGTATGCTATTGCTGTTCCAAATGGATCTGAAAGGAATTGCCTGTTCCCAAGGGAGTGCCTGCCAGAGTGGTAGTGCTGGAGGATCGCATGTTTTGAGGGAAATCCTATCCGAAGAAGAACGCAAAAAACCTTCATTGCGCTTCTCTTTCTCCAGCTTTAACGACAAAGAGGAAATCGACTATGTAGTCGAGGCCCTTAAAGAGTTTGTGAATTCTTAAAACTTAGCGGTTACCCTTACATTAAACACCCTTGGGGTTAAGAAGTTAGGGATAGAATATTGCACCTTGGTGTATACATCCCTTACAAACGTATTGGTGATGGAGTTGCGTACATCGAAGATGTTGAAGATCTCTGCACCCAATGTCAATTCCTTAAATGGTTTAAAAACTCCACTGTCTTTCCGCTTCTTATCGTGGATCAATACATAATTCACCCCAATATCCGCACGTCTATAATCGCGTAAACGATTTTGGAAATCATAAGGATCTGCATAACTGGGGGATCCACCAGGAAGCCCTGTATTATACACTAGGTTTAGGTACATTTTAAGATCAGGGATTACTTTTACATAATCTTGGAATAGAACACCAATCTTTAAACGTTGGTCGGTAGGTCGCGCGATATAACCACGATCGTCTATGTTTTCTTCGGTTTTTAAATACCCTAGGCTTATCCAACTTTCGGTTCCTGGTACAAATTCCCCTGCCAAACGTACATCCAGTCCATAAGCAAAGGCTTCTGCATTGTTTCTAGCTCTGTAACGGATACGTACGTTTTCTAGGGTATATGGGTTAACATCGGTCAGTTTCTTGTAGTAGACTTCACTGTTTAGCCTGAATGGGCGTCCCCAAAGGTCGAAACTGTAATCGTTCCCCAATACCACGTGGATGGACTGCTGCGCCTTTACACCAGGCCGTACGGTCCCCGTAGAGTCGCGTAATTCACGATAGAAGGGTGGTTGGTGGTACAATCCTCCAGACAAACGGAAAAGCATGTCAGTTTCCTTCCAGTTGGGTTTTAGGGTTATTTGGGCCCTTGGACTCACCACGGTTTGGGTTTCGCTTTGGATGCCATCACCACTAACAGTCCAGTTCTGTGAACGAACCCCAGCGTTTAGCCACAATTTACTATCTCCCTTTAGCTCGACAAGCTTACTCCATTGTGCGAAGCCCGAGATACGGTCTATCTGTGCGTTGTTTTGTGCACGTATGGATATAAACGGTACAATAGGAGCGTCGTAGGGCTCATAAGGCTGGTTATTGGGAAGGTCGACGATAGGTGGTCTAATGGAAAATCCTGCAGAGTCGATTACCTCAAACTCCCGAACGCGGTCCCTGATATCTTCGTGGGTATATTTTATACCATACTCAATGGTGTGATCATCAATGTTCAGTGTTCCTTTGTGCTGTGCATTTATGATAAGAGCGTCCAGATCGTTACGGGCATGGGTTAATTGACTACCGATTCCTTCAGCAAATTCCACTTCACCTAGGTCTTCGTCCCCAATATTGGTGTTTACCTGTCCCAACAGGTACTGTGCCTGAATATCGAAGTGTTCCTGTTCGGTGGTTTGGTAGATGGAACCAATAAACTTGGCCGTGTAGTTTTCGGAAGCTACGTAAGTTCCCTTCATTGCCCCGAAATAGGTATTGTAGCGGTCTTCTTCCTGTCCTTCGTAGAAAACTACCAAAGCCACAGGATCGGTAATGGTACCAAAATTGGTCTGTCGGGTGACAGGCTCATAATCATAATCGTTTATGGAAATGTTACCCAAAAACCCCAGCTCGAATTTTTTACTGAATTTATAGGTGAAATAGGTTTGTGCATCGGCAAACTTAGGACGGAAATTGGTTTCGGTTTGCTTGGCATCTACAAACAAACTGTTATCGCGGTAGCGAAGTCCCACAATACCGCGCAAACGTCCATTTTTAGACTTTCCACCCAAAGAAGCATTGGCACCGAGCAAACTAGCGTCTATGGAAGCTTCAAAGTCTGAAGGTTGGCGGTAGGTAATATCCAGTACTGAGGAAAGTTTGTCTCCATACTTGGCTTGAAAACCACCTGCAGAGAAATCTACGTTAGAAGTAAGGTCGCTGTTTACAAAACTCAATCCTTCTTGTTGCCCACTTCTAATGAGGAATGGACGGTATACTTCAATTTCGTTTACATAGACCAGGTTTTCATCATAATTCCCTCCACGAACCGCATATTGTGTACTTAATTCGTTGTTATTGTTTACACCGGGTAGTGAGGTCAATACATTTTCCACACCGGGATTGGCTCCTACCATAACCCTTGCTACTTCTGGGGAAAAGGATTGAATCCCTTCGATACGCTTTCTTTTTTTCACATCTAGGATCACTTCTCCGATCTGTACTTCATCGGTTTTCATAGAAGGGTTTACCTGAAAATCCTCGTTGGGTGCCAGGGAAACAGTAAGCTCAACATTTTTAAAGCTTACATAAGAAAAAACAAGCTTTACCTCTTGATTGGCAGGGATTTCCAATACAAAAACCCCGTTAAGGTCCGTTTGAGTACCCCCAGCTCCGTTATTATAGGTAACATTAACCCCCGGCAACGTTTCTTGGTTATCGTCGAAAACGATTCCTTTTACCGTTGCGGTTTGAGCCGAAATGAATCCTGTGAAGGCGAAGAAAAAGAGAAACTGTAGTAGATGTTTTGTTTTCAAAAGCGAATATTATTGTTGTTTTCTGAAAAATGTTGCTTCAAATGTAGTACTATTTCCCACATTATCGGTAACAATTACTTTCAATTTATTTTCGGTTTCGGATATGATATTATCATCGAAATCATAAACTAGAACGTCTTTTTTGTAATCATATTCTGTGAGGATGAATTTTCCGTTAATAGTGGCACGGTAGGAGCTAACACCACTTTCGTCATCCTCGATTTTCAATTCGAGGGTTTCGTTCTTGCTAATCCACTTTCCGTCCTGAAAATTAAGCGGCTCTATGGTCGGTACTATGGTATCCCTAGCCAACACATAAGTACCAAAGGTTCGGGTTTTGGCAGAAAGCTTGGTTCCGTTTCGGTAGGTAGAATAATATCTGGGAGGTTTGTTGTAATTATCTTTCCCTATGTACATCTTGCTCATGTCTTCCTTCGTATAGTTGGTTGCATCGAAGGTAATTGTCATGTTTTTATGAAGGGGCACAACATCTTCATGAAGTTTTAGTGTATCCACATCGGATGAAATATCCAAATAAACATCTTCGTACAGACTTTCGGCTGGGATATAGATGCTAAATTTTCCCTTGGTGATGGAATTCCCCTGATTATGAGCAATAAGGTCCAGGTTTTCGTCAACTTTCAAAAGATCAACTATTTCTCTTTCTTTCCCAGTGATAGGTATGGTAACCACGGTTTTATTGTCCTTAAAATCCAGGATTTCTATACGATATACGGATGAAAAACCGTCTTCGGCGGTAATGTACCCTTTGGCCACTTCGTTTACGATAACGCTTAATGGGTTGTTGGGTTCCCTAAATAATTTCTGAACACGTACCTTGTTCTTTTTGTAGTAACCGTAATCGATATAACGATTCAGGAAACGGGTTTCCGTAAAGGAAAAACGGTTGAACTTCACTTTGTACTTTTCTTCCCCATTGTAAAAAGAGGTGATAACATAGGAACCATTTTTGTTGGAAGCACCATCATGCTGATCATTGGTGGAAACACCAAAGCCCAAAATACCAAGGGCTTCTATAGCTTCTGCCCGGTACGATCCGTCCTTTTGCTTGGTTAACCGTAGTTTCTGTGGTTTTTGTGATCCGTTTACATGGGCCTTTTCGCCTTTGGGATATACCATAATGGCATTAACAAGCGGATCCTTATTGTCTGCAACGGCCATTCCAAAAAGCATGGGATTCATGGGGCGGGACGAAGCATCCCTGATCTCATAGTGCAAGTGGGGGCCGCCGCTACTGCCCGTATTACCCGTATAACCTATTATTTGCCCCTTTTTAACAGGAAGAACATCGGCTTCGGGAAAAAGCTCTATAGGGAACTCTTCCTTTTCATATTGCTTCTTCTTAACGTAATCCTGAATATCCCCCGCATAGGCATCCAAATGGGCGTAGACTGTGTTGTAGCCATTCGGATGGGTGATATACAGGGCTTTGCCATAGCCGTAATGCGATACTTTAATGCGTTTTACATAGCCATCGGCAGGGGCATAGATGGGTAAACCACGCCTTTGCTGGGTTTTTATGTCCAGTCCACTGTGGAAGTGATTGCTTCGCAGTTCTCCAAAATTACCGGAAAGGATGATAGGGATATCGAGGGGCTTCTCAAAATAATCTGTAGGAATGTTCTGCGCTTTAATTTGAATCCCGATAAGGAGTAAAAACAAAAAATGGAATTTCATAAAAAATGTAATTGTCTATAAATTAATGGGGAGATTCAAAAATTATTGCAAACAGCTTCAATAATACAAAAAAAAGGAAAAAACTGTTGGCTTATTGAGGCTACAATGTTAACTTTGTGTAATAAGTATTGAATAAAACCGTTCATGTCCAACCTTGTTGAAATTGTTGATTCTCTAGAAAATAGAATTAGTAAATTGCTTCACCGTTATGAAAAGCTGAAGCAAAAAAACCAAAAACTAGAGGCTGAGTTAACAGTTTTAAAAGAGCTAAATGCAAAAACCCAGGAAGAGGTAGTGCAATGGCGAGAAAAGTGTGGATCGCTGAAACTGGCAAATTCATTACTTGGCAGCGACCAACATAAACGAGATACGAAACTCAAAATAAATGCTTTAGTTCGGGAAATTGACCAATGTATAAGTCAGCTCTCCGAATAAAATAAAAATAATGTCAAACCCGTTAAAGATCAAACTCTCTATTGCCGATAGGGTCTATCCTTTAACCATCGACCCCGCCCAAGAAGAAGGGCTTCGAAAGGCTACTAAGAAGATAGAGGAGATGATAAAACGATTTGAGCAAAACTATGCGGTAAGGGATAAACAGGATGTTTTGGCCATGTGCGCCCTTCAGTTTGCCGCTCAAGTAGAACAAAAGGGGATTGACAAAGTGAACGATCAAGAACAGATAGAGGAGAAGCTGGAAGCTTTAAACCTTCTTTTGAAAGATCACTTGGCATAACGTTCTTTAAAATACAAAAAGGTACTGCCTACATTAATACTATTTTTTGGTAAACTCAACACGAATTCTTTAAAAAGGGTGAGTTGAAGTTGTAAAAGCGCGCCGTCTTTGAGCGGATTCTTGACCAGCTTGTTAGCCCTAAACTTGTTTTAAGGAGTTTATTCAAAAACACAATATTAGTGTAGGCTTTTTTTATACACTAACTTAAACTTATATGGACAATATAGTAATCATAATCATTGCAGCTGTAGCAGGTTTGGCGGTTGGTTTTATTATCGCCAAAATGCTCGAGAAAAGCAATGCCTCCCAAGTGCTAAAGTCGGCCAAGAAGAATGCCGCTTCTATTATAAAAGAAGCCAAGAGTGATGCCGAAGCACTTAAAAAAGATAAAATACTGCAGGCTAAGGAAAAGTTCATCGAACTAAAAGCAGAACACGAAAAGGTGATCCTTAACCGCGACAAGAAAATGGCTGAAGCGGAAAAGCGTACCCGCGACAAAGAATCCCAGGTTTCCAACGAACTTTCCAAAAACAAAAAACTAAGCGCAGAGCTCGAAAACAAAAAGAAAGAATACAATTCCCGTCTCGATCTTTTGGATAAGAAAAAATCCGAAGTAGATAAGATGCACCGAAGTCAGATCGAGCAATTGGAAGTAATTTCCAGCCTTTCTGCAGAGGATGCCAAGGCGCAACTCATGGAAAGCCTTAAGAGCGAAGCCAAAACCGACGCCATGGCGTTTATCCAAACTGCTATGGAGGAGGCCAAAATGACGGCACAGCAAGAAGCCAAGAAGGTGATCATCAATACCATTCAACGAATCGGTACCGAGGAAGCCATCGAAAACTGTGTTTCTGTATTCAACTTGGAGAGTGACGATGTTAAAGGACGTATTATTGGTAGGGAAGGACGTAACATCCGTGCCATAGAAGCCGCAACAGGAGTAGAAATCATCGTGGATGATACTCCAGAGGCGATTATCCTGTCCTGTTTCGATTCGGTCCGTAGGGAAATCGCTAGGCTATCGCTCCACAAGTTGGTAACCGACGGAAGGATCCACCCAGCCCGTATCGAGGAAATTGTTCGTAAAACCAGAAAGCAGATCGAGGAAGAGATTATTGAAGTAGGAAAACGTACGGTGATCGATTTAGGAATCCACGGATTGCATCCTGAGCTTATAAAAGCGGTAGGACGTATGAAATACCGTTCTTCCTATGGACAGAACCTATTGCACCATTCCCGTGAAGTAGCACGTTTGTGTGGTGTTATGGCTTCGGAAATGGGCCTAAATGCCAAATTGGCCAAACGAGCAGGGCTTTTGCACGATATTGGTAAAGTACCGGAAGCCGAAACAGAAACTCCTCACGCTATCTTGGGAATGCAGTGGGCAGAAAAGTACGGGGAAAAAGGCGATGTATGCAATGCCATTGGTGCCCACCACGACGAAATAGAAATGAACAACCTACTGTCACCCATTGTACAGGTATGTGATGCTATTAGTGGAGCAAGACCCGGAGCACGACGACAAGTACTCGATTCCTACATACAACGACTCAAGGACCTTGAGGATATTGCCTTTGGATTTAATGGCGTAAATAAAGCTTATGCCATTCAAGCAGGTAGGGAATTACGTGTTATCGTGGAAAGCGAAAAAGTAAGTGACGATAAAGCAGCACAGCTTTCTTTCGAGATTTCACAGAAAATTCAAACTGACATGACCTATCCAGGACAAGTAAAGGTGACGGTAATCCGTGAAACCAGGGCAGTGAATATCGCTAAGTAAAATCGTTACCCCACTTTGGTGTTTACGATGGGTTTCCGAAGCTCATAGCGATAAAAATATAACGTAGAAAAGAAGGTAACCACAAAGTAGGTAAGTACCAACGCGTTCCCCAATACCAAATCCTGTGAAACCTGAAACCAATCCCCAACAGTAAGTAGATAGGCTATTCCAAGTGAGGGACGAATCAGCTCTATAATTACACCAGAACGTTGATGGTCCATTAAGGAAGTAAACCCATAAATACTTACAAAAAGGAACCCTCCATAGAACAACAGGTCATTCATACCAATGTCCCCCACCAGATACAGCATATGGAGTAAGAATGCTGTTAAAGTGAGTAATTGAAAGAGTGCATAGGAGGAAATAAACCTAGACACAGGTGTTTTATACTTTTCGAAATGATATACATCTTCTATAATGTGTACTGGATAGGATTCAATCACATCTTTAGGGCGCCAACCTGTAGGCATAAACCAGATTCGAACCTTATCCCAAAGACTACGGGTGCGCCAAGCATCCTGTATTAACCGCCATACATGCTGAAAGTTAATCCGTATGGGGTTCCAGGTAGCGGCAGGTTTTAAAACGCCATACACGGGGGGACAATCGTCCATTTCTTCCTGAAACGTACCAAACATCCGATCCCAAACACAAAATACCTGCCCTAGGTTTTTGTCAATATATTCGGGATTAATGGCATGGTGAACCCGATGCTGGGATGGAGTGACAATGATATACTCCAACCACCCCAATTTACCAATATGCTTTGTGTGGTACCAAAATTGGGCAAATAGGTGAATAGGCGCCAAAAGAGCTATTACCTTATTAGGAACACCCAGAAAGGCTGCAGGAATCAAAAACAGGGGAAAATAACCAATTACATTGGAGATGGATTGCCGAAGGGCACAAGCCAGGTTAAATTCCTCACTGCTATGATGAATAACGTGTTGATTCCAGAAGATATTAACCCGATGACTCAACCTGTGGTTCCAATACCCTGCAAAATCGAGAACGATAAAAGCCACAAGATAAACAAGCCAAGTCGCCTTAATTTCAATAATGGCCAAATGTTCTACCAAATAGGGATAGGAGATTAAAGTAATAGCTAAGCCTAAAGTGTCTTTAAGAATATTGGTAAGTCCCGAAGTGAGGCTGGATATGGTGTCGATAAGGCGGTGTGTTTGGTTTTTCACCCAGTGCCCATACAAGACTTCTACTAGGATCAAGGCTACGAATCCTGGGATGGCATACAATAAGGCATTGGCATAAGCTTCCATTAAAAAGGGACAGGTTTGTTTATAGGGTTATCAACCTTTCGTAAAGATAATTAAAATCGAAAAACATATTAGTGCCTAGTAGAATGCTAGTTATTCCTTGGATGAAACTGCGCTATGGTCTTGGCAAGGTGCGATGTGTCCACATGGGTATACACTTCAGTAGTAGTGATGCTTTCATGTCCCAACATTTGTTGTATGGCTCTTAAATCGGCTCCATTTTCCAATAAATGGGTCGCAAATGAATGCCGAAAAGTATGAGGGCTTACTTTTTTACGAATACCTGCTTTTTCGGTGAGGCGTTTAATAATGGTAAAGATCATGGCTCGGGTTAGGGGTTTTCCGCGTCTGTTCAGAAAAACAAAATCTGTGAATTCAGCTGGAATGTCTTGTTTGGACCGGATATGGTTTCTATACATATCGATATACTTTATGGCTTGGGCAGCAATAGGGACAAAGCGTTGCTTATCTCCCTTTCCCGTAACACGAATGAATCCTTCTTCAAAAAACAGGTCGGAGAGTTTAAGATGGGTAGCTTCCGACACCCTAAGCCCACAACTATAGAGGGTTTCGAGGATGGCACGATTTCGTTCACCCTGTTCTTTAGAAAGGTCAATCTGGGCAATAATGGCATCGATTTCATCTTTGGAAAGCGTATCGGGCAATTTCCGCCCCAACTTTGGGGATTCGATCAATTCCATAGGGTTTGTTTTTCGGTATTCTTCAAAAATTAGGTAATTGAAAAAACCACGCAACCCAGATATGATACGACTTTGCGATCGGGGATTCACTTCTTTGGCTATTTGATAGATAAATTCCTGGAGTGTCTTTTCAGAAATGCTAATAGGGGAGGTTTCAACCTCATGTTCCTCAAGCCAATCCATTAGCTTTTGGATATCGTACACATAGTTGGTGATGGAGTTTTTGGACAGCCCGCGTTCTATGTGCAGATAATGCTTATAATCGGTAAGAGCCTGTGGCCATTTCATAGGTTTTAAATATATCCCAAAAATTGAAGATGAAATATAAAACAAGTAAAAATCGTTGTACTTTTACATTATATAACTAAACACAACTCCTTTATGAAACGATTAGCGATTACCGTATTGGCGGTATTTATTTCTACAGTAACATTCTCACAAGGCTTGGATCTTGGAATTAAAGCCGGGGTTAATTTTGCCAACATTACCGATGCTTCGGGGCTTGACAACCGTACCGGTTTTGTTTTTGGTGCTTTTGTAGGCGCAAAACTGGGTGATAAATTGGGGATACAGGGAGACCTCTTGTATTCGCAACAAGGAGCCGAGGCAGATCCTACCGATGTAGACCTTAACTATGTAAACGTACCTGTAGTGATTAAGTATTTTGTTACCGAAAACCTTCACATTCATGCCGGGCCACAATTTGGTTTTGTGGTGGACGATAATATAGGTCGGGTATTTGCCAATATTGCAGAAGCAGAAAGCTTCGACCTTTCTGGGGTTGTAGGAGCTGGAATCGACTTTCCTTTTGGAATTCGGGTCGATGGGCGCTATAACTTTGGATTGTCCGATGTTATAAAAGGAACCCAAAGCAATGTAAATGTTGAAAGTGGTAAAAACAGTGTAGTTACCCTTTCGGTGGGTTACTCTTTCCTATAAAACAACAGTCAATTTTAATGAAAGCAGGGTGTAAAAGCATCCTGCTTTTTTGTTTCATAATCAGAGGTTTATGGCTACTTGTCGAAAAAAACAGGATTTTTCCTGTACAACTGTTAAAGAAAAATTTTATAGATTAGCCCCGTTAATCAAACTAAACTAAACAATTATGAGAAAATTATTACTCACTGCAGCTTTGGCTGTATTTGGACTAACTTCCTACGCTCAAGACGGTGGAGGAGGAGGCGCTACAGACCAAGGCGCATTAGTTATTGAAGTAAACACTGGTTTTGGGGAATCTTCTACTTCCAGTACTGGATTTTCATTACGTTCCCGTGACGGAAACACTGCGTATTCTTTTGGTGGTGAAGTAGGATACTTTATCCTTGACGATTTGGCACTTAAAGGTGGTTTGGGTTACGGAGACCCTGGAATCGACGGTGTAGACGGAACTTTCAACTGGAAGTTCGGTGGTAAGTACTACATTGTTGGTCAATTCCCAATTGGAGTAGACGTAAATGGTTCTTCTGGAAATGACTTCTCACCGCTATGGGTAGGAATTCAGGGTGCTTACGCATGGTTCGTAGCCGACAATGTAAGTATTGAGCCAGGAATCCGTTATGGATTAGGTCTTAATGAGGATGCTGGAGACGGTGACTTCAACATTTTTGGAGTTAACATCGGTTTCAACGTTTTCTTCAACTAATACAAGCGATATAAGAAAACAAGGCGGGAGTTTTACTCCCGCTTTTTTTATACCCTAATTCCAAGATTAAGGCAATTGCCGTATTGTTTCCACACTTGGTAGCCCCTAGTTTTGATCTCATAGTAACCTAAAATTTCAATTATGAGAAAAACAATTCTATGGGTGGCAATGGTTTTTATTTCTATGGCTACCGTACATGCACAAGACTTCAAAATAGAAGTAAATGGAGCATTGCCCATTGGGGATATAGGAGATTCTTACTCCTTCGGGGCCAGTGCAGGTTTTAGCTATTTGTTCGAAGTTTCCGATACGTTTCAAGCAGGACCTACAACTGGGGTGATCCATTATTTCGGTAGTTCGGAGGACATTACTATAGCTGGGGTTACCGCTACGATAGATTTTGAAGATACCACTTTCATCCCATTAGGAGGAACTGCGAGATTGTTACTGGGCGATGCTTTTATGATTGGTGCCGATCTAGGATACGGAATAGGAGTGAGCCCCAGTGGGAACGATGGTGGGTTTTACTACAAACCCAAAGTAGGGTATACGATAACAGATTCAATAGCCATTGTTGCTGGATATTCTGGTGTAAGTGTAGACGGAGGGACTTTCTCGTCTATCAATGCAGGAATTGAGTTTGGTTTGTGATTCAGGTAGTTGCACCTGAAGTAGAGCAGGGCCATAGGCCCTGTTTTATTTTTTCTTCCAGAATATAAAGATCAATACAGCACAAAGTGTGGCAATAGCTAATAATACTAGCGCTCCTAACCAATTTCCATAAATGAGATACCCCGTTCCGAACAATGCCGTGTAGACTAAAACAACCCCCAAGAGCATAGAGGCAAGGTCTATGGTGAAACGGTCATGGGATTTGGGGAGTTCGCTTTCTTCGGCCGCAACTTTTTTCTTAAAACCATTCCAGCCAACACCGTAGGGTGTAATGGCTTTATAGAACTTAATAAGGTGTCTCGTGTCGGTAGGTTTGGTAAGCAAGGTAGCTGCCACCCAAGCTACGGTTGTGATTAGGACACCCCATACAAGTTTTTCATGGTCTTCCAGACCCAGATCTACAAATTCGAATACCAAAGCAACAATAAAAGAAACGATCATCCCTGTGATCTCACTGTAGGCATTGATACGCCACCAGAACCATCTAAGGATAAAAATAAGCCCAGTTCCTGCTCCAATTTGCAGTAAGATATTAAAAGTACTTAAGGCGTCGCTTAGGGCCAAGGCCATTAAAGCAGCCAAAATCATTAATAATACTGTAGTGATTCTCCCAACATTTACCAGTTCTTTTTCATGAGCCTCTTTTTTTACAAACCTTTTATAGAAGTCTAGAGACACATAAGAAGCTCCCCAATTTAAATGGGTAGATATGGTACTCATGAATGCAGATATCAGTGAAATAAGAATAATTCCCAACAAACCAGTAGGAAGACGTTTAATTACACTTGGGTAGCCTAAATCATGCCCTAATTGATTGATGGTTGCATTTGGGTTGGATAAATGTAGCGTTACAAGAGATTCTGCTTTCAAGGGGTCGCTCCATTGCTCAAAGGGTTTCAAATCCTTTTTCGAATCCCTGTTTTTTTCCCTCAAAATATAAGCTAGGGATTTTATCTGTAAGTGTTCCGGGTTTTCTGTAATAATAGTTTTGAGACGGGTTAGGTTTTGTCTAGGTATTTCTTTGGTTTCGGGATCTTTTATGTCAAGTTCTATTACTTGTAGTGTGTTATTGATATCAACATCAGATATTTCTTTCTGAAGCAAAATCGCAACCTCTGGAGCTACTTCTACTTCATTATTCACTTGAATTTTGTTTACATAAAAAACCAAAGAAGCCAAAGCGATTAGGATCCATGGCCACGGTCGTAACGCATAATGAGCAATGTTGAACAATAATGTTGCCCCTACAGCATTTTTTTCGTCTTTTGCGGAAAGCATACGCTGCGCTATGTATCCACCACCTCCAGGTTCTGCCCCAGGGTACCAAACGCTCCACCATTGAACTGCTAAAGGTATTATCAGGAGGGTAATCAATTTTTTGTTATCACTAAAATCTGGAAGAAAGTTTAATTTACTGGACACATGTTCATTATGCAATAAATTCTCGAGGCCTCCAATCTCTGGCATGGTTATAATGTAATAAGCTGCCCAAACAGATCCTACCATGGCAACGATAAATTGCAGGAAGTCTGTAAAAATCACGCCCCTTAATCCTCCAATAGAACTATACGCCACTGTAATGATGGAAGCATATACTACCGACTGCCAAGGCTCCAGATCGAATAGAACCCCTCCAATCTTTATGGCTGCCAAACACACGGCGGCCATGATCATAACATTAAAGAAGACGCCTAGATACAAAGCCCTAAAGCCCCTAAGAAAGGCTGCTTCCTTGCCACTGTAGCGTAATTCGTAGAATTCGAGATCGGTAAGTACTTTGGATCGTCTCCAGAGTTTGGCGTATACAAAAACGGTTAGCATTCCAGTAAGGAGGAAAGCCCACCAGACCCAATTTCCCGAAATTCCATTTTGTCTTACAATGTCGGTAACCAAGTTGGGGGTATCTGCGGAAAAGGTAGTGGCCACCATAGAGATACCCAAAAGCCACCATGGCATGTTCTGTCCTGAAAGAAAAAACTCTTTGGTGTCCTTTCCAGACCTTCGGGATACCCAAACCCCAATGATTAGAAAAATAGCAAAAAATGATATGATAAAGATCCAATCGAGAGTACCTAATTGCATAATGGGAATGTGTTAGTCTTTAAGGCTTTCGGCTTGTCCTACCCAGTCATCTCGTTCAATCCTGCCGGGGAAGAAATCGATCAGTTCGGTAAGTACCCGAATGTCTTCGTCTTTGAAATTGCTGATCTGTTGGTAATTATAAATGCCTATTTCGTTGAGTTTTTGCTCAATATAGGGACCAATACCGTTTATTTGGGTTAGGTCTTGCCGTTCGGAGGCTTCGGCATATCCGAAATTTTCAAAATTAAGTTTAGGCTTGTTAAGGGTATAGGTAATGTAGCTGGTTCGGGCTTTTTGCGCAATTTCTTCTGGGGGGAGTGCCTCTGGTACTTCTTCTTGCTGCTCTTCTACGTCGGTCTGGAGTTCTTCTTGGGTTTCTTTGACAACCTCGATGATTTTGGGTTTTATTTCAGTAAAAATAACATCTATGTCTTTTTCATCCCTTGCCCGTTTCGATCGCTCGGTGGTCTTGTTAATTTTACGAAGGGTTTTGAGGTATTTGGATCGTTGCATGCTCCAAGCAGAAAAGTAACCAATTAGGAATGTACTCAGCATGAGAAGAAATACTCCCAAAAAATCCGGTAATTGGTTAATAAACTCTGTAAGTTGATCCATTAACTTGAACTGTACTTAATTTCTATCCTTCTATTAAGAAAACGACCCCGTTCGGTTTTATTGCTTGCTATGGCCTTGGATTCGCCTTCGGACTTCGCAATGATCTTTTTTCGATCCAGATTACCTTTTGTAACCAAATACCAGCGTACTTGCCGGGCATGTTTAAGGGCTACGAGGTAATTATCATTGGCATTTCCTATGTTGTCCGTGTGGCCTATCACTTCTACGATGAGGTTTGGATTTGCCTCCATGGCTTGCTTTACTTCTTCCAATAAATCCTGTAGGTCTTTATTTACAAAAATATCATTATTTACCAATTTAGGGTAAATTGTTTTGTCTTCTGGCAATTTTAACGCAGCAGACGCAATACGTTCATGATCTAATGGGTTGAAAGAGAAATAAATACCATTGCCAAAACGCTGGTTTTCATCGAAATTAATTTCCCTAATAATAGGTTTTATGACAATCTTTTCACGAGGCAATCCCATTTCTAAGAGCAATTCCTGTATTTTTTTACCCCGAAGGTACCCTAAATTGGGAGTTTCTATATTTTCTGCAGCACTGTATAATGAACAAATGTGGAGTTCTTCATCGGGGTGTGCAATCATATAGGTGTTCAACCTGTACTTAAAATCTTTAACTGCATCATCTACAATGATATCACTGCTGTTTTTGAAAAACCCAATACCCGCATCAAAGAGGAAAATCACGTCGTTTGTCGAAGTTGTTGCTTTCAGGCCCCCTTCGTGTTTCTCATGACCGTGATTGGGCTCAAGCTCGTTTTCAGCTAAATTGAGACTGTCCCTCTCTGTAACAAAGGTCTCTAAGGAACCATCGTCCATTTCCACGACCGAATCGGAAGAAGTTGTAGCCACTTCGGTTTGAGGATTGGTTTTGTTGTGGGTGGGATCTAGTATAGAGAATAGCCATAAACCAAAGAATGACCATATCAAGAAGACCAAAAGGGCTATCAGGAAATTCTTCATCTTTGGTTACAGGTTGTTAGGGTGTTGAAAAAGTGCTTCACAGCTTAACAAACATACTAAATTAATTGATCATTAAGTAAGCAAAAATTAATCATTTTTTCACATCGGACTTAACAATTTTTGATTAAGTTTGTACCGTAATGAGGAATCAAAACTTACATCATCACTATTTATCACAACTGGCTCAGGCGAGGTGGTAGGTAGTATATGTAATTGAACCATATATAAAGACCCGTTTGAGTAATCAAACGGGTTTTTTTATGCGCAAAATTTAAAAAAAATGAAAAATGAATAAACTAAAGATTGCCGTGCAGAAATCCGGGAGGCTACACGACCACTCCCTAAAACTGCTGAAAGACGCTGGGATTTCCATAGACAATGGGAAGGATCAGTTAAAGGCCGAAGCGAAGAACTTCCCTGTAGAAGTGTATTATCTACGGAATGGGGATATTCCACAGTACCTAAAAGATGGCGTGGTAGACTGTGCCATTATTGGAGAGAATATATTGGTGGAAAAAGGGGAAGGAATTGGGATTACAGACAAATTGGGGTTTTCCAAATGCCGGGTTTCCCTTGCTGTATCCAAAATTTTTGAATACGATTCCCTTGCCGATCTCAATGGAAAGAGAATAGCAACTTCCTATCCAAATACCACTAGAAAATACTTGGAAAGACAAGGTGTTACGGCCGATCTGCACATTATTAATGGAAGTGTGGAAATAGCCCCCAACATAGGGCTCGCAGATGCCATTTGCGATATCGTGAGTAGTGGAAGCACCCTGTTTAAAAACAACCTGAAGGAAGTAGAGGTCATGATGGAGAGTGAAGCTGTATTGGCTGTTTCGCCAAAGCTTCCCAAAGATGCAGCATCCATCTTGGAACGACTCCGGTTCCGCATTCAATCTGTTTTAAAAGGACGCAATTCTAGGTACGTACTCCTAAACGCCCCTAACGATAAATTGAATGCCATCACTGCCATACTTCCCGGGATGAAAAGCCCGACCATATTGCCCCTTGCAGATAAAAACTGGAGTAGTGTGCACAGTGTGATAAAGCAAGATGAGTTTTGGGATGTCATCGATCAATTAAAAGAAGCTGGGGCTCAAGGGATCTTGGTATGCCCCATAGAAAAAATGGTAATATAAAACGCTATGAATGTAATTGAATACCCAAAAAGGGAAACTTGGGAAGAACTGCTTAAAAGGCCTACTGCGTCTATTTTAGACATAGAAGATACCGTAAACACAATCTTTTCCGAAATACAGTTAAAAAAGGATGTAGCAGTCTTCAAGTACACCACATTTTTTGATGGGGTGCAGCTTGATCAAATTCAAGTGAGCCCAGAAGAAGTAAAACGAGCTGAAACATTGATTCCTGAAGTATTGAAATCTGCCATTAAAACTGCCTATAACAACATAGCACAGTTTCATAAAGCACAAAAAAGCAACCCCACCCGTGTAGAAACTATGCCGGGCGTAGAATGTTGGATGGAAAAGCGCCCTATAGAGAAAGTAGGGCTGTACATCCCTGGAGGATCGGCCCCCTTGTTTTCCACGGTACTAATGCTT
>JANQKN010000115.1 GCA_028281065.1 Flavobacteriaceae bacterium
GATTAGGAAGAAAGGAAAACGTTCTTCCTCAGACCAAATGGAAAATGATAATTAATTTGTTTTTGGTTTAATTTTTGATAGTCCCAACTAGATGAATGCCCAACTTATGAGATACATACTACTGTTATTTTGCTTTTTTGTGATGGTTTCGGGATATGCACAGCTGGAAACCAATACCAATAGTATTGAGTTCGAAATAGAGGACACCAATGCAAACGACCCTACAGGTTTGGAACTCCCAGCCACTAAACGACGCGGGTTGACGCTTCCTAAAGACGAACGCAATCCAAAGACAAATTTGTCTTTTAACACTACAGATCCAGAACCCTTTAGCATGGACAAAACAGATGGGTTGTTGGAAAATGACAAAGGGAAATCCCCAAAAGCATTTACAAGGGACAAAGAACCATTGCCACAGTATGCCCAGGATCAGTTTTTAGGAGATGTTAAAACCGGCGCGGCTTTTGTAACCGTTAAATACCGTGATCATGAATACGTGGACGGTGACCTTATTCGGGTATATGTGAACCAAGATGTGGTTCAGTCCCAAGTATATTTAGGCGGAAGTTTTTCTGGCTTTGTGCTTAATTTAGAACCTGGGACCAATAGGATAGAGTTCGAAGCCCTAAACCAAGGCTCGTCGGGCCCCAATACTGCCGAACTTCATGTATACGATGAAAATGGGTTTATCATTTCTGCCAAGGAATGGAACCTGCTTACAGGAAGAAGGGCCAGTATTATTGTAATAAAGGAATAACTAGGCTTCTTTCTCCTTATCCAAGTAATTTTCCAAACGCTGTAGCGAATCGTCCCAGAATTTATCGTAGAACTGAAGCCATTTCTGTACTTCCTCCAAAGGTTGTGGATTGGCAAAACAGTATCGTTCCCTCCCTTGATCCTTTATTTGAAGCAAACCAGCACCTTCCAAGGTTTTTATGTGCTTGGTAACCCCTTGCCGCGATATTTGGAATTGCCCTGAAATTTGTGAAATGGATAGGGCAGTGGCGGCAATCACCACAGCATGAAATATTTCCCTACGGGTAGGATCTGCAATGGCTTTCAAGACTTTTGTCACCTTATCCTGCATGCACTTCATTTTTAATGTGATCGTCTAAAGCAACCATACACTTGTCCCACCCACTGGTATAGCTATTGAACATCTCTACGGCCGTATCACCTGTATACTGGGATATGCCAGAATGCTCCAACGTAAGTCTCGTACCGTTTTCCACTTCCTTTAGGTTCCAGGTTACGGTAGTCTCTACCTGGGTATTTTCTACTGTCCAAGTGTAGATGAGCGTGTAAGGACTGGCAGATTTAACTTCTCCTGTTATGGTAGCGCATCCGTTTTCCTCACTGGCTGTAAACTCGTACCTGTAACCGTTCTCGGCTTTAAAATCGGCTTTTATAAACCAGGTTGAGATTTCTTCTTGTAGGGTAATGGCTTTCCATATCCGATCTATGGAGTGGTTTAACACAACTTCTTTTGTAATCACATCTTTCATAATCAAATGTTTAAAATTAAATAGGCAACTAATTGGTTGCTAATTTACAAAAGAAATTTTAAAACGCAACTTTTTAGTTGCTTATTTTAAATGTGCTTCCGATAGAAGTAGGGGATATGCTTTCTGTACTTGCTTCATTTCTACTTTCGATAGTTCTGAAAAAGTACGCCCGTTAAACGTTGTGGAGACGTATTGTTCGCGTAGTTCCAAGTAGGCTTTGTTCAATTCTACCTGTATGGCTATAAAATCCTTATAGCGTGATTTCCTATCGGTTTGCAGGGCAATGATTGCCTTACTTGGGTTTTCGGAAAACGTAGCGATGCCTTCGCCTTTACAATAGGAGCAGCTTTTATCTCCATTGTTGTCGATAAAGACCATGAGTGTTTTTTTAAGCTCATTCATTGGAATCAAGTTGTCATTTGCAAATAATTCCCCGTCTTGGTTAAGCTGCAATCGCAATATGTTTCTTTCTAGAATATCCCCTATACAAGGAGGTTGTTCACAATTTGGAGGTAATTTCCGTAGGATTCCCTTATCGTTGGGAATTATAGTGGTCACTAAAAAAAAGATGAGCAGGAGAAAAGCAATATCGGCCATACTTCCCGCGTGTATACTGGGTGTTTGTCTGGAATTTTTCATACGTAAAATGGTTTGCGTATAGGGTTACAAGAAAAATGCCAAACCTTTTTTCAATAAAAAAACCGCCTCTTGATTTATAAAGAAGCGGTTTCTTATTTATTGCGGGGGTGTGTTAATACTTGGGTTTTTCTTCGTCTTGCTTTTCGTCATTTTTCTTCTTTTCTTCCTTGGGAGCTAACGGTTTTACTTCCCCTTCTTCGTCCACACGCATCATTAAGGCATCGTAAGAATCGATGTGGATGTACATTTTACCATCCAACATTACTACCGGATTTTCCATTTCGGCTAATGGGATAGAAGCACCAATAAATGCTTTCTCCAATTGTTTCTTTACACCTTCGTTTTCAGAAATGTTATAGGTTTTATACTTGAAAGGACTCTTGTCAAGAGGAGCGACTATGGAGTCACATGTTTTACACTTTTCAGTAATATAAAGGGTAATCGCTTTTTTTGGGTCGATTTTAATGAGTTCGAAATCTTTTTTAATCACCCTTCGGGATAGGCTATCGGTTACATCCAACTCGTATTCGTAAACAGGTTGTTTTCCACGTTCTACAATAAGACTAATTAGATTTACTCGCGAAGTGGCTGGCACCCTTACCTTTCGGGGTACTCCTTTTCTTTGCCTGAAACCGGTTCCCGTAACCTTTATGGCTACATCCAGGTCTACAAGGTTTTTGTTTACGGCGTAGAGGAATAGTCGGTTGGCTTTCCGTTCTTCTTCAACATCCACCTTGTAGTCTTGTGCAAAGGCGGGTGCAGAAAATAAAGCAAATAGTAATGCTAAGCTGAGGTATAAGTTCTTTTTCATTTCAGGGTTTTTAGGCGTTCCAATATAGTAATAATTTGCTAATCCGTGTAGCATAAACAATGCCACTTTCTTTTTAAGGGCACACATCTTCCTTTATAAATGGCGTGTCGATTTTCATAAATGTTGTGTGGAATGGCTTATCTTTAAAGAGATTAATCAAAAAAAGAACTAAATAAAAAATCCCTCGCGGTTTATCTGCGAGGGATTTTATCGAAATGGTTCTGTACTATTATCTGTGGATGGCATAACTACTGGCTTTTGCAAATTCTTCCAATTTTTCGTTCCACTTACTAAACTTTTTGTTCCAAAATTCTTTTAAATTTTTCATAACGGTGAATTTTAATGATTAAACAATTATTTGATTTTGATTCTTTGACTCTTAAATAGTCTAGTGGTTTAATAGGATTTCAACAAGCATGCCAAAAAAAGATAATTCAAGTATGAGAACTAGTGGTTTTTTTAAGATCAAGAAGTAAGAAATTGATTATCAATGCAGAAGAACTTTCAAAAAGTTTGAGAATTTAAAGTATGTATAAAAAAGAACCTCCCACCAGCAGATAGGAGGTTAAAGAAAAACCTAATTTACAATGGACATAGGCTAACGATGAATGGCGTAGCTGCTCGCTCTGGCATACTCCACCAGTTTTATGTTCCATTCTTTAAGCTTTTCTTTCCAAAAGAGTAAAAATTTCTTCATACGCAACGGTTTAAAAAGTTAAACAATACATAACCATTGGCTAATGAGCTCAAGGTTCTTTCAGAAAAGGAAGAAATAAGATACTGGGCCAACCAGTAGCGGTAAGAAGTTTAATAGCGAAATGAAGCGTACTTTAAATGTACGAAATTTCGCTTTAATAACGGAATATTTATGACGAAAATCGTTGAAATGCAATGAATTGACTTTTAAATGCAATTGATAAATGTTATAAACAAATACATGGTTTGTGGCCATTGTTTTCGCTGGAAATCTATGTATCCTTACGGTTTCTCTGTCTATAAATTAGGTATATATACTTAT
>JANQKN010000120.1 GCA_028281065.1 Flavobacteriaceae bacterium
CTACGATCCGCACGGATTGCCATTAATCCCTGATTTAATCGAAATTATTGAAGTAGGGGATCCATTAGCAGGGGATAATGATGAAAACGTAGGGAAGTGCAAGGTAAATGCTTGGAAAGGACCCGATTATATAGACAATCCTGACACCGATGTGGCAGGTGTGGATTGGATTCTAGCCGATCGATGGTGGCCGTATCAGCGTCCAACCTTTGTAACGCCTCCTTTTGCTGGTTATATCTCAGGGCATTCCACCTTTTCCAGTGCGGCAGCTAAGATTTTGGAAATGGCTACAGGAGACCCTTTCTTCCCTGGAGGTATGGGTACTTTCGATGTGGCCCAGAACGAATTCTTGGTTTTTGAAGATGGACCTTCGGTAGATATGACCCTACAATGGGCTACTTATAAAGATGCTTCAGACCAAACCAGCCTTTCCCGAATTTGGGGTGGAATCCATCCTCCAATCGATGATATCCCAGGCAGACTCCTAGGGGAAGAGCTAGGAGCCAATGTATTTGCAAAGGCGATCGACTACTTTAACGGGGATATTTTGGACATCGAAGGAGTAGCTTCAGTTTCGTTGTATACACTACACCCCAATCCAGCGTCTGAGGTGATTTTTATTGATGGGAATACTTCAGAAATCGCAACCATCCATGTTTACAGCATAGAAGGAAAAGGGATTGATTTGGATATAGAAAGAAATTCTGAATTACCTATTGCCACTTTGGCCAAGGGAATTTATTTTGTCAGGATCACAGATACCCAAAACCAAACCGAGGTGTTGAGATTCATTAAAAAATAAAAGAGGGCCATTCGGCCCTTTTTTAATTCTATATTTGAGATATGAAAAAATATGCCCTCTTCCTTATTTTTTGTCTTGTTTCATTGTCTTTGTTTGCTCAAACAGATATAGGGGTAAGAGGGGGTGTTAACATCACTTTTTTTAACGAAAACCAAGAAGAGTTTGGGCTGGATGCCACTGCAGAAGTTGGTTATTTCGGAGGATTTTTTGTTGATGTCACCATATCGGAGTACTTTCATATTCAACCAGAGGTCTTGTATACCGGAGTAGGGGAATTTAAGTTCATTAATGCCCCTATTTATGCGAAATACTATGTCGCCAACAACGTTAGTTTGGCGGTTGGCCCCAGTTTGAATTATTTTTTCGATTTTTTCATCAATAAGTTCAAAGTGAGAGCCGATATCAGCGCTGCGTATCATTTTTCAGATACGGTCGAAACGAATTTAAAATATACCCTTGGTTTTGAAGAATTTTCCCCCAATGTACTATTTCTGGGAGTGGGAATTAAATTGTAAAAAAAATGCGACTCCAATTCGAATCGCATTTTCTTTAAACTATAACCAATCATCCTATAGATGAATCACTTCGTCATAAGCGTCTGCTACGGCTTCCATAACCGCTTCACTCATGGTTGGGTGTGGGTGAATGGCCTTTAGGACTTCATGTCCCGTGGTTTCCAATTTACGGGCCACGACAGCTTCGGCAATCATATCGGTTACACCAGCACCAATCATGTGACAGCCCAACCATTCGCCGTATTTGGCATCGAAAATAACCTTTACAAATCCGTCCTTGGTTCCTGCAGCACTTGCTTTACCGCTGGCAGAGAATGGGAACTTACCTACTTTAAGTTCGTACCCTTGTTCTTTGGCTTGCTTTTCCGTCAATCCAACACTGGCAATTTCGGGAGAAGTATACGTACATCCTGGAATGTTTCCATAATCAATGGCTTCTACATGCATACCTGCGATCTTCTCTACACAAGTAATTCCTTCGGCAGAGGCAACGTGGGCTAGGGCAGGACCAGGGGTTACATCGCCAATAGCGTAGTATCCAGGAATGTTGGTTTGGTACCAGTCATTCACCATGATCTTACCACGGTCTTGTACGATCCCTACATCTTCCAAGCCAATGCCTTCGATGTTGGTTTGGATTCCTACGGCAGAAAGCACCACATCGGCTTCCAGAACTTCTTCACCTTTTTTGGTTTTTACAGTAGCTTTTACTCCTTTTCCAGAGGTATCTACACTCAATACTTCGGAATTGGTCATTACTTTAATTCCTGACTTCTTGAAGATACGTTCAAACTGCTTGGAAACTTCTTCGTCTTCCAATGGAACTAGGTTCGGAAGGTATTCCACGATGGTCACTTCTGTACCCATGGAGTTATAAAAGTTGGAGAATTCCACCCCAATGGCACCGCTTCCCACAACAATCATCTTTTTGGGTTGTTTGGCCAGGGTCATGGCTTCGCGGTAACCGATTACTTTTTTACCATCTTGAGGTAAACTCGGCAATTCGCGGGAACGTGCCCCGGTTGCTATGATGATGTGGTCGGCGCTGAATTCCTTTCCATCTACTTCTACTTTTTTGCCGGGTTTCAGTTTTCCGAAACCATTAATAACATCGATTTTGTTCTTTTTCATCAGGAACTGAACCCCCTTGCTCATTCCATCGGCTACTCCACGGCTTCTTTCTACTACTTTCGAAAAATCCTTGTCCACATCCTTGGCACTAAGACCGTAGTCTTCGGCATGCTTCAAGTATTCGAAAACCTGGGCGCTTTTCAGCAAAGCTTTGGTAGGGATACAACCCCAGTTAAGGCATACGCCGCCAAGGCTTTCCTTTTCAACAACGGCGGTTTTAAAACCTAATTGAGAGGCACGGATGGCGGTTACGTATCCACCAGGGCCACTTCCTAAAACGATGATATCATATTTGCTCATAAGAGTACGTGTATTGACTTGTTTTTCGAAGTGCGAATTTACGAAATAAAAAGGCACCTGAAAAAGTTAGTGCAAAAAAACAAGCGCCGAAATAACCCTCCCGTCTGGAGGCTTTCGACACTTAAGATTTAGGGGTGTAGTCTTTAGACCCTTACCAACACATATCCGTTTCGGGTTTTACGATAATGATTGCCATTCCATTTGTAGTATCGTTTGCCCTTAACCACAACAACCGTATGGTTTCTTGGGGCTTTGCTTACTATCACTACGTTGCGGTTTGGGGTAGTATGCACAACACGGGTAGTGGTACAGGAGGTGGTGCTAAAGAGCACTGTAGCGAATAGAAATAACAACTTTTTCATGACTGTGTCTATTTAGAGTTTACACTCCTATGACCCAGAAAAGCTGTAAAGGTTTAATCTATTGTTTGTCGAAATCTACCGAAAGTGAATTAACACAGTAGCGTTGCCCGGTAGCAGTAGGGCCATCATTAAAAACATGACCTAGGTGGCTTCCACAGTTGGCGCAAAGGATTTCGGTACGGATCATTCCGTGGGAAGTATCCCGAACGTATTCTATGGCGCCTTCTTTAGACTCATCGAAGGAAGGCCACCCACAACCACTGTCGAATTTGCTGTTACTATCAAAAAGGGGCGTGTGGCATGCACCACACGCGTAGGTTCCCTTTTCGAAATTAAGGTTGTATGCACCGGTAAAAGGGCGTTCGGTCCCTTTTTGGCGAAGAATGCGATATCGCTCGGGGCCTAGCTCGGCCAACCATTCTTCTTCAGTTTTATTGATGGGATATTTATTCATTTTTATCCTCGCCTTCCATTTCGCCCACAAATACGAGGGCTGCACCGTTAATGCAGTGCCTCTTTCCGGTGGTTTCCCTTGGGCCGTCATTAAAAACGTGTCCCAAGTGTCCTCCACAGGTAGCACAATGCTCTTCGGTACGGGCGTAGCCTACTTTATAGTCTACATCGTATTCTACATTGCCTTCTATGGCACGATCAAAGCTGGGCCATCCCGTTCCACTGTCGAACTTGTGTTTGGTTTCGAACAATGGGGTGTTACAGGCAGCACAATGGAAAACCCCGTCTCCCTTAAAGTAATTGAAATTACTGGTAAAAGGGCGCTCGGTTCCCGCTTCACGCAATATATAGTATTGCATATCGGTAAGTTGCTCTTTCCATTCGGCTTCCGTTTTGGTAACGGGAAAGACTTTTTCTTTTTTTTCGGTTTGTGCTTTCGAGTTACAGCTTAGCAGCAACAGGAAAACGGCAAGAAGGCCAATCTGTTTCATTCGATGCTTTAGTTTCCTATAAATTCAACATTGGCAGCGCGCTCTAACTGATCCATGGTAAGACCTGCGTCCCCAAACTCGGCAGGAACCACTGCTATACGGAATACTTGGTCGTTGGTAAACCCGTTTCCTAACGTTGTTAAATCTACATCGCCCTGCAAAAAGAGCAGAACATCTATGAAGGTGTGGTTAAATGTATATTGGAACGACCCACCGGTATCCAGGTAAATGGTTTGCGGGAGTGGGCTCCAAACGTCCAATGTGCCTCCATTACCATCGGACACTACGTCTTCCAACCAGTAAACAAGAACGGCATCGCTCTCAAACACTTCTATGTTGGAAGGGTAGGAGACCAATTGCCTAAAGTCGTTACCGGCAGTAAAATCGACAGTGGTTTCAAAAACTTTTCCTAAAATATTGATGCCTGGATCCCCTGGAGGTCCCGGAGGTCCTGGGTCGCCTTCACAGGCTATAAAAACGAATGTACTAACAATTGCGAGGAGGAATACTATTTTTTTCATCTGTATAAATTTTTTAATGGGTTGTTCGGATCAAAATTCGTTCCAATTTATAATTTGGCCTACTATTTGAAAAGAAATTTTACTGTAATAAATAAAATTATATGGCTATATTTAAACTGAAAAATCAACGTACTATGATTACCCGTAAGAAAATGGTATCGCTTTTAGCGGTATTTGTATTTATAATAAGCTGTAGCACAAATCCTTTTACTGGGAAAAAAACGCTGGCTTTAGTGCCCAACTCACAATTGTTTCCCATGGCTTTTCAGCAATACGATCAGTTTTTGTCTGAAAACAATGTGGTAAAAGGCACAGCAGATGCGCAAATGATCACCAATATTGGGCAGAAAATAGCAACGGCTTCCGAGCGCTGGCTAACAGCCAATGGTTATGCGGGATATCTTAAGGATTACCAGTGGGAGTACAACTTAGTAGATGATCCTACAGTAAATGCTTGGTGTATGCCAGGTGGGAAGATCGTTTTTTATACAGGAATCCTACCTATAGCTGATGGGGAAGCAGGAATTGCTGCCATTATGGGGCATGAAGTAGCACACGCCTTGGCTAATCATGGACAGCAGCGTATGAGTGCTGGACAACTACAGGCAATAGGAGCAGTTGCTGGAAATGTTGCTTTGAGCAAGGATCCAAAAAACCAGCAAATATTCAATCAAGCGTACGGTATTGGAAGTACCGTTGGAGTAATGCTGCCTTTTAGCAGAAACCACGAAAGCGAAGCTGATAGAATTGGCTTAACCCTAATGGCTATTGCAGGTTACGATCCTATCGAGGCTGCGGACCTTTGGAGACGAATGAAAGAGAATTCTGGCGGGCAGGCTCCCCCAGAGTTTTTGAGTACGCATCCATCCAGCGATACGCGAATCAACAATATTACCCAGTGGGCCCCTGAAGCCAAGGCTGAAGCCAGAAAGTTTGGGGTAACTAACTTTAAGAGATAATTATTACTAATCGAT
Source organism: Flavobacteriaceae bacterium (assembly GCA_028281065.1). Taxonomy (GTDB): domain Bacteria; phylum Bacteroidota; class Bacteroidia; order Flavobacteriales; family Flavobacteriaceae; genus Aureisphaera. The sequence continues at coordinate 5,550 of JANQKN010000120.1, forward strand.
AACAAGCTGCTTCACGGCAGCTTTTTTTATGTTTAATATGGCGACACAACTACCCAAAGGAAGCAAAAAATTATTGAATGCTTGGGCCTTTTACGATTGGGCCAATTCCGTATATAGCTTGGTCATTGCATCGGCTATTTTCCCCTTGTTTTATGGAGCGCTTTTTAGAAGTGCTGGGATAGAGGAAATAGAAGTCTTTGGGGTCATGCTGCGAAGAAGCCCTCTTATCTTTTATACCACAGCCCTTGCTTTTGCGGTTGTTTCCATTATTTCACCCATCCTCTCTGGAATTGCGGATTACCTAGGAAACAAGAAGTTTTTCCTAAAGTTTTTTTGCTATATGGGAGGATTGAGTACGATTGCACTGTATTGGTTTAACATAGAGCAAGAATATATCTACCTCAGTTTGTTAGCTTATTTGTTAGGCTTGGTAGGGTTCTGGGGCAGTATCGTTTTTTACAATTCGTACCTCCCCGATATTGCTCATCCCGAACAGCATGACAAGATAAGTGCTAAAGGATATGCTCTGGGATATATAGGAAGTGTATTGCTATTGGTCCTTTGCTTAGGATTGGTTTTAAGTCGGGAAACTGATGAGGAAAAATTTGAAATGATGAAATGGTCATTCATTCTTACTGGGGTCTGGTGGATTGGTTTTAGTCAATATACTTACAAATATTTACCCAGGGGGAACAAAGCCGATGGTCCTTTAACAAAACAAGTGCTTTTTGATGGATTCCGTGAATTGAAGAAGATTTGGAGGGAACTTGGAGGGCAACTTCGGTTAAAAAGATATCTGGTGGCTTTCTTTGTTTATAGTATGGCGGTACAAACCGTGATGTTGGCTGCTACCTATTTTGGCGAACAGGAATTAGAATGGGGGAGCGATAGTGAGCGAACTACAGGACTAATCATCAGTATATTATTAATTCAGCTCATTGCTGTAGTAGGAGCTATGCTCATGGCGAGATTATCCGAACGAATTGGGAATGTCATGGCATTGGTATATGTAAATATTTTTTGGATTTTCATTTGTGCCTATGCTTACTTTATCACCACACCTACCGAGTTTTACATTGCTGCAGTTTTGGTAGGATTGGTTATGGGGGGGATTCAGGCACTTTCGCGATCTACCTATTCCAAGTTTTTACCTGAAACTGAGGACACTGCATCCTATTTTAGTTTTTACGATGTTTCCGAAAAAATCGGGATCATTATAGGGATGTTTTTGTATGGTTATGTGGAACAGTTAACGGGGAGTATGCGATATTCCATTGTTTTTCTCATTATTTTCTTTGTAATGGGTGTTATTTTGCTATTTAGGGTACCCAGAAATCGGAAAGATTAGACAATTTTTCTTTATGTTTGCGTTTATTACCTAAGCAAACTACTTACTTATGAAAAGGATAAAACTACTCAACTGGATGCTTATTGCCCTCATCGCATTCGGTTTTTCTGCCTGTGATAACGAACCCCTCGAAGGGACGTTCGTTAGCGATGACCCAGGAAGCACGGCCGAAGATGGCCAGTTTATTGCCACCGTAGGAGCCAGTGATTTTGTAGCCGAGATTGTAAATGCCACTTATTTTACAGCCACGGATGTTATTATAATCAATGGAGTAAAATCCAATGGGGAAGTAATTACATTAAGTGTAGGTGCTCCTGCCTTGGGAACTTTTAGCCTAACTGCTGCTTCGACAACGCCCAACAGTGCCACCTATTTCCCAACACAAGGAGATTTTTATTATACCGATGGTATTAATGGAGGGACTGGGCAAATGGATATTACCGAATTCGATACCGATGAACAATTGGTTTCGGGAACCTTTGCATTTTTAGGTGTTCGCCCACAATTGGACGCCAATGGCGATCCGGTACTGGATAGTCAAGGAAACCCATTGTATGAGTCCAGAACCATTTCCGATGGAGCTTTCAGCAAAATACCTTACGACATTAACGACACCGGAGACGGTGGAGGTGATGGAGGAGACGGAGGTGATGATCCTACCGATCCAGAAGATAGCTTCTTTGCCAACGTAGATGGGGCAGAGTTCGAAGACGTAGAGTTTATTGTAAACGAAACCGTAGTGGGTGGAATCGAAATGCTTAATGTTATTGCAACACGTGCTAACGGAGGAACCATCCGTATAGATATTCCTAGAGACCTAGGAGTAGGAATCTTCGATTTTAATGTGCCTATCTCTGATGGAACCGACCTCATTGCCATATATACAGATGGGGATGGTGGAGAGAGTATGACTCCAACTTCAGGATTTATTAATATAACCGAATTCAGTAGCCTTACCGGTAAATTGGCAGCTACCTTCAATTTTGAAGCTACCGATCCGTTGGATCCTGCTTCCCCAGTGGCTTTTATTACCGATGGTGAATTTAACATAGATTTCATTCCTGGAAGCACCACGGCCGAAACTGTATTTATGGCCGACATTAATGCGGAGGCTTACGAATACACTTCACTGGAAGTGACCGAAGAGCCTTTAGATGATGTTACGATCGTTACCATTACGACGATAGATGAGGTAAACAACCGAAGTCTAACGCTTCGTTTCCCTAACGATATTACAGTAGGGACTTACGAAATGTCACCTTCCTTCGAAGTAGGTGATGAAAAAGTAGGATTGTACAATCCGGATATTGGAAGTTCTGTGTTATTTGCTTCCAATCCTGGAACCTTAACCATTTCCAGTTACGAGTTGAGCAGCGGAATCATAGAAGGATCGTTTAGCTTTATGGCGATGGATCCTAACGGAATAGATATTACTGTGTATGAAATTACAAACGGAACCTTTGTCGTGAACGTTCCGTAAGTATGCTAAAATGATATAAATGAAAAAGCCGCGGTAAACACCGCGGCTTTTTTTATTTGATTGATGAGAAAGACCTTAGTACGAAGATATATCCCCCGAACCAGAAGTCTTGGTATCTTGTCTTTCTGGATTTCCTCTGTAGACTATATCCCCAGAACCGTTTACACGGGCACGTAAGCTTTGCTTAGCGACTACTTTGGCGTCTCCAGAACCTGATACCGATGCATCGGTATTCTGTGCTTCTAGATCGAATCCTTTAAAATCACCGCTTCCGCTGATACGAACTTCAAGTTCGTCGGTGCTTCCGCTTAATTCCAAGTCTCCAGAACCTGTTACCTTAGCTTCTAACGATTTGCTGTTAACTTCCAAGATTACATCCCCAGAACCTACAACACTGGCTTTAAAGCTATCGGCCGAAATCGCATCCCTGGAATCGATATCCCCAGATCCTACCAAACTCACTTTAGAGATGTCCTGAAAAGGAACGGTCACGTGTATTCCTTTTTTGGTCTTTAGATAGGTGTTCTTTTTGGTGCGTACTATTAAAGCGTTGTCCTTAACTTCTATAATGATATACTCGTGAAGGTTATCGTCTGTCTTAACAGTTATATTCCCTTCGCTTCCTTTTTCTAGGTGGATATCCATAGATCCCACACCCTTAATAACGTCGTAACTTCCTGTGTTTACGGTTTTGGTGGTTACGTTTCCGTTACCCACTACTTTTTTGTTTCCCCATTGTGCTAGGGTGTCTTGTGTGCCAGCTATTAAAAGCCCAGCGATCAAGCTTAGTTTGATAAAAGTTTTCATATTCTTTTTTTAGTTTTTAGTTAGTGATACCCCTCCGTAATCGGAGTTGATGGTAATGGTATTGCCCGAATTTTTACTTCCGTGGTATCCACTGTAGGATTTGCTGCTGTGGTCCTTGTGGGATTTCATTACTTCCAGATCATCCTTTCCAGAAAAACTGGCGTAGGAAAGATCTACGTAGAAATCGAAGTGATATGCACTATCGTATCCAAGCTTAATCCCAGCATAATCAGACCTAACGGTGATATCCCCTGCGGAAGAAGTGATGTTTTTTACCGTCACCGATCCGTAATCCGAGCTTACATCCAAGTTACCCCTCAATTCTTCGATCTTTAATGGAATGTAGCTTCCATTTCCTTTAATATGATCTACACGGCCAATGCTTATTCTACCGTAGTCGTTATTGTAATCTACCCTTTTGGCGTTTAGCACCTCCGATTTGGTATAGTCGGCATTTATTTCCAGTTCCTCCACTTTTTCCAAGGTAAAGCCCGAATAGTCTGCGTTGATCTTTCCACTTTTCATGTATTCGATGTTGGAATTGTTGGTATAATCGAAATTGAGGTAATTGTCATCTGCCATTAAATCCCCAATATTGATCTGACCATAATCGCAGTTTATTTTACAGTTCCCTTCCAATTTGTTGATATTGATGGCCCCGTAATCATTGTCTAGATCTACATAGTTTGTAACAGGAAGCTTAATGGTGTAGTTAATCTCCATGTGTACGTTGTTGTTTTTCTTCCAGAAGTTCCAGGAGCTGTTCTTGCGGCCTTTAAATACGGTCTTAGCCGTTACCATGGAAGCACTTCCACTAAACTCTACGTCGATGTTGTTCAGTTTGTCCTGCACACGCTCTTCGTTATTTCCATTGGTAGTAATTACCACCTCGATCACGGTCCTGTTTTCACCCCAGGTAACAATATCGATGTTACCGTAGCTGTTGTTTACCCGTAGGCCTGCATTGGCATTTACGGTGTATTCCTTATTAAGGGTCTTGGTTTTGGTAAACTTTCCCTTGGGTCCCACATTGTTGGCTACTGCCAACGTAGGCACCAAGAGGGATATAAGTAATAGTTTAAATAATGATTTCATTGTTATTTGCTTTAAGTGTTCTAATTTCCTCTATGGTCTCTATAACCTGTTGTAATAGTTCGATCCGGTTCTGGAAATTGGAGATCATAGCGGCGATCACCCGCTTGTCCTGTCCGCTTTCCACCAAATCTATTTTTAACGAATCGTATTCGTCTTCAAGAACCTGTAAACGCTCCAAGGTGTCTGCTATAAGTGCCTTGGTATCTTCGTTTTCGAAGCTCTTGAGGGTCTCCAACTCTACGTTGATAGCTGTAACAAAGAACGATTGGGTTTCTTCCATTTCGGGTGAAATGCCCGCCAGTCCTTCTGCTTCGGGCTCTTCTTTCTGGAAGAAAAGACCCGCAGAGATCAACAATACGATGGAGGCTGCGATAGAAAGGGGTTTCCACAGGGAACGTCCCTTTTCTTTCTTGTTTGAAGCTTGGTTGCGATCGTTGTTCTCCAATTTTTCCAAGAAGCGTTTTTGGTGTCCATCAGGGGTTTCCTGAAGATCGAAGCTTCCTTCCAATCGTTCGAACAATTGATCTATATCGTCTTTTTGTTTCATGCTACAACTAATTTTTTTCGTAAACTTTCTTTGGCCCTGGAAATAAGGGTTCTGCAATTGGCGTAACTAATCTGTAAAATTTCACAGATCTCTTCGTAATCGTATCCTTCAATAAAATGAAGGGATAAGATGTTTTTGTAACTATCGTGCAGGCCTTCCATACACTGTAACAGCTGTTTGGAACGAAGCTCCGAGTCTACCGCGTAGGTGTCTTCCACATACGCATCGGTGTCCTCTTTTATGGCTTCTTCCGAAACCTCTACAAATCGTTGCGATTTTCGGTATTGAACAATACTGTTGTTAATGACAATACGCTTGAGCCAAGAACCAAACGATGCAGTACCTTTAAATGTATCCAGCTTATTGAATGCTGTAATAAAGGACTCTTGCATGATATCTTCGGCTTCCGCTGTGTTTTTTACAATGCGGAGTGCTGTATTGAACATGGCTTTCTGATAGCGGTTGTACACTTCCAATTGTGCCATCCTATTTCCATCTTGACAAAGAACGAGTAACGCGTCTATATTTTTCTTGGTTAGTGTCAAAAAAGTGTATGGTTTATTGGATAGATATTGCTTTTTAAGAATTGTTACACTTGGGGCTCAAAATTTTAATAAAAATCGAAAATGTTTTCTTGTGCCAACCCATAGTGATGGCACAACAATTGCCTATAGTAGGACAAATAGCCCCCGAAAACATCCGTATTTTAAGGGTTTATATAAAAAATAACAGTCCAAGATAAGAAACAAAGCATTCTAGATCATATATTGTATGACAGAATGTCCTAAGATATACTATGGCAAAATCAAAATTAACAACCCTGGACAGTTTGTCATTCCAGGAATTGAACGAAGATGCAGAGTTAATCCCCCTAATGACCCCCGAAGATGAGGATGCTATGGCTAGGGAAGAACTCCCAGAGACATTACCCATACTCCCACTTAAAAATACTGTGCTTTTCCCTGGGGTGGTAATTCCTATTACTGCGGGAAGGGATAAATCCATTAAGCTTATAAACGATACCAACAAGAAAGGAAAAGTAATTGGTGTGGTATCACAGAAGGAAGAAGGGAAAGAAAACCCTGGAATAGGGGATATTAACCAAATAGGGACCGTTGCACGTATCCTTAGGGTGCTTAAGATGCCCGACGGGAACACTACGGTAATTATTCAAGGAAAGAAACGCTTCGAGGTTTCGGAAATGGTAGAAACCGATCCTTTCCTGAAGGCAACCATCCGCGAAGTTTCGGAAGCCAAACCAGCTCCGGACAACAAAGAGTTTGGAGTGATTATAGATTCTATCAAGGATCTAGCACTTCAAATCATTAACGAAAGCCCTACCATTCCTTCAGATGCTGCTTTCGCCATTAAAAACATAGAGAGTAATTCCTTCTTGATCAATTTTGTGTCTTCCAACCTTAATATTTCGGTAGAGGAGAAGCAAAAGTTGCTGGAAATAAACGACCTGAAAGACCGTGCCTTGGAAACCCTACGCTATATGAATGTAGAGTTGCAGAAGCTTTCCTTGAAGATGGACATCCAGTCCAAGGTGGAGACCGACATCAACAAACAACAGCGGGAGTATTTCCTTCAGCAGCAAATGAAGACCATTCAAGAAGAATTGGGTGGGACGTCCCATGAAGCTGAGATCGAGGAGATGCGGGCTAGGGCCAAGACCAAAAAATGGAGCAAGGAAGTAGCTGAGCATTTTAACAAGGAAATTTCCAAAATGCAGCGAATGAACCCGCAAGTGGCTGAATTCAGTATTCAAAGAAATTATTTGGAATTGCTGTTGGAGCTTCCTTGGAACGAATACAGCAACGATCTGTTCGATTTAAAAAGGGCCCGAAAAATACTGGACAGGGATCATTACGGACTGGAAGATGTAAAGAAACGGATCATTGAGTATTTAGCTGTACTGAAGCTTCGTAACGATATGAAATCGCCTATTTTATGTCTTTTTGGCCCTCCTGGAGTAGGTAAGACCTCTTTGGGTAAATCCGTTGCAGAGGCGTTGGGAAGAAAGTATGTGCGTATGTCGCTGGGAGGATTGCGTGACGAGGCAGAAATCCGTGGGCACAGAAAGACCTATATAGGAGCCATGCCGGGAAGGATTGTACAGAGTATAAAGAAAGCGGGGACAAGCAACCCGGTTTTTGTGTTGGATGAGATCGATAAACTTTCCGTAGGACATCAAGGGGATCCCTCTTCGGCCATGCTGGAAGTACTGGATCCAGAACAGAACAGCGAGTTTTATGACAACTTTTTGGAATTGGGCTACGATCTATCCAAAGTAATGTTCATCGCTACGTCCAATAGCCTGAATACGATTCAACCTGCATTGCGGGATCGAATGGAAATCATCAATGTTTCAGGGTATACCATAGAGGAGAAGGTGGAGATCGCCAAACAGCATTTGCTTCCTAAGCAATTAAAGGAACATGGACTTACCAGCAGGGATCTTAAAATTGGTAAGAAGCAACTGGAAAAGATTGTGGAAGGATATACCCGCGAGAGTGGTGTACGTACCTTGGAAAAACAAATTGCCAAAATGGTTCGCTATGCGGCTATGAAGATTGCCATGGAAGAGGAGTACGAAAAAACCATCACCAACGAGATTATCGTAGAGGTTTTGGGAGCTCCCAAATTAGAAAGGGATAAATACGAAAACAACGATGTAGCTGGAGTGGTTACAGGATTGGCTTGGACCCGGGTAGGAGGAGACATCCTCTTTATCGAGTCGGCGCTTTCCAAAGGAAAAGGACAGTTGACCATGACTGGTAATTTGGGGAAAGTGATGAAGGAAAGTGCGACCATTGCACTGGAGTACATAAAGTCCAATGCCAAGAAATTAGGGATAAACCCAGAGGTTTTCGAAAAGTACAATGTACATATTCACGTGCCTGAAGGTGCTACGCCAAAAGATGGGCCCAGTGCGGGGATTACGATGTTAACCTCTTTGGTTTCTTTGTTCACCCAACGTAAAGTAAAGAAAAGTTTGGCCATGACTGGGGAAATTACCCTTCGTGGTAAAGTACTACCTGTAGGTGGTATTAAGGAGAAGATTTTAGCGGCGAAGAGGGCAAAAATCAAAGAAATTCTACTGTGTGAAGACAACCGTACCGACGTGGCCGAAATCAAGGAAGAATACCTGAAAGGACTTACTTTTCACTATGTTACGGAGATGAGCGATGTACTGGATTTTGCCATCACACAACAAAAAGTGAAAAACGCCAAGAAATTATAGGCGTACCCCTACGACAGAACCGAAGCCTAATGCTGGGAAATTATCCTGAAACATTAGGCTTCAATCATTTTATAGCTGATAAAAATAAATTATCATTGTACTCGTTTTAGAAGTCAAGGAAGCGTTTTCGGATTAATGAATAAAAAACTGGTTTTCTTATTTGCCCTTTTTCTAGCCACTACTGCATATGCACAAGTAGGAGGTCGTGCAACCTATCAGTTTTTGAATCTATTGAACTCTCCGCGCCAAGCAGCATTGGGGGGTAAAACCGTTACCAATTACGATTACGACCCTACTCAAGGCCTTTACAATCCCGCCAGCATTAACCCAGAAATGGACAATCAGCTGTCGCTTAATTACAACAATTATTTGGGCGATGTAAACTATGGTTCTGCGGCTTATGCTTACCTATGGGATCGTCGTACACAGGTACTGCATGCTGGGGTTACCTATGTTAATTATGGACAGTTCGACGGTTATGACGAACAAGGAAATGCCACCAGTAGCTTTAGTGGGGGCGAAGTAGCCCTTTCTGTTGGACATGCTAGGAACGTGGCCTATACCAACTTTCATATAGGAGGGAATGTAAAGTTTATATCTTCCAAACTCGAGCAGTATACTTCCTTTGGTGTTGCCTTGGATATTGCGGTAATGTATGTTTATGAAGATTGGGACCTGCATTTTGCTTTGGTAGCCAGAAACGTAGGGACACAATTGACCCCTTACGACGTTACTTTGGAAAAATTACCTTTTGAATTGGTATTTGGGGCTTCCCAAACCCTTCAGAACATCCCTATACGTTGGCATTTTACTTTGGAGAACATGCAACGCTGGAATGTTGCCTTTGCCAACCCCAACCGGGACCAAGGGGATTTGGAAGGGAATGTAACCGGGGAAAAGATCAATTTTATAGACAATGCCTTCCGCCATATGATTTTTGGGATCGAATTGTTCCCCGAAGGTGGCTTTAATGTACGGTTGGGTTACAATGTCCGCAGAAGTGAAGAACTTCGTATCTTGGAGCAGCGTTCGTTTGCAGGATTAAGTGCTGGCTTTGGTATTAAATTGAACAAGATTCGCTTAAGCTACGCTTATTCCAAGTACAGCACTGCGGCCGCATCCAGTTTCTTTGGACTCAATATCGACCTTCAATAATGCGAAACATTACGATAGCCATCGATGGCCATTCTTCCACAGGAAAAAGTACAGTCGCCAAGCAGTTGGCCGATTACATAGGATATCTGTATGTAGATACAGGTGCCATGTACCGTGCTGTAACCCTTTTTGCGCTTCGGGAAGGATGTGTTTCTGAAGAAAAAGTAGATGAGAAAAGACTCGTTTCCCTGCTTTCGGATATTTCCCTTTATTTTGAAAAAAATACAGATGGCAAGGCCGAAATCTTCCTGAATGGAGAAAACGTAGAGAAAGACATCCGTACGTTGGAGGTTTCTGAATACGTAAGCCCCGTTGCGACCATTTCCGAAGTACGTCGCAAGTTGGTAGAACAACAACGTGCCATGCGCAAGGGCCAAGGTATCGTCATGGACGGAAGGGACATAGGCACCGTGGTGTTTCCCAATGCCGAACTTAAGGTGTTTATGACAGCCACGGCCGAAGTACGTGCACAGCGCAGGTACGAAGAGCTACAGGAACGGGGAGACAGTATAACCTATGAAGAGGTGCTGGAAAATGTAACCGAAAGGGACCGTATCGATTCTACCCGAGAAGATTCTCCCTTGAAACAAGCCAAGGATGCACTGGTTATCGATAACAGTGAAATGAATTTGGAAGATCAGTTCCATATTTTGTTGCAATTGGCAAAAGACCGAATGGCAGGAAGGATATAATCCAATTCTACTTTTTTAATTTTCCCGATCGTTCCAGTAAATGACCGTATGTTCCTTACATACGCCCGTATATTGCCTCAGTCCATGTTATGGTAATCATGTGAAATAGATTTGCGGTTTAATAAGTATTAAACCAATAATTAAAAGCATATGAAAATGAAAACTTGGGCTGTGATTTTTATAGGAATCATAGTAGTGGGCTGTACCCAGGATTCGCCACTTACAGAAGGAAACGAAACACAAACTCACTTAACAACGCAAAGGCTGGCTATTAAAGACCAACAAGTCCTTGCTAGGTATGATAACCAACAAAAAGGGCTGTACCAAGGCATTTTTGTGTCTGCCTATACCCAAGAACGGGGTAAGTTGTGGGTTAACATAAGTAACGATGGGGTTTACTCGGCAGAAGTAGTTATGAATGATGGTAGGATGTTTTTCTTTGAAAGACTTCTTTCTCAGGAAAAAAACGATACACACAAAGATGTTTTTAGGTTTGTAAGTGAAACAAATAGCAGTTTTTCAATTGATTTGGGTGATTTTAACAGACCTATTATTACCCACGCCGAATTGGAGGGCAGTCCATTTTTTGGGGTAGTAGCAAAGAAAACCACAACCAAAGTTCCCATTTCCCTCACGGGTACCTTCGAAGAAACTGGAAACCCAGCCTATTCCGGAACTTGGAGTTTTATGGCAGATGGTAGCAATCCAGACCCTAACGGAAGTGGTTCAACCTATGAAGGGCTCACGGGGGTAGTAATCACCATAGATGGCAATATGTATATGGACGAAGGCCCTTTTGAGGACACATCGACAGGTTGCTTGGGGGAGGCCTCCCCAACATTATCAACCTTTGCGTTGGGGACACAAGGTGCCATTACAGATCAAGTCACTCAATTTAGCCCCGCTTCGGAAACGACATGGAATATTGAATTTTCCAAAAACATCCTACAAGGGATTTTGTATTTCGATGCAGGTTGTTCAAAAACTCCTGGGGGCACGTTTACAACCACTTGGCAAGGAGATGTGCGTAGCGGTAGTATCTCGGTCGATTTGTAAAGGATACGCATAAAGCATAAACATAAAAAAGGGTGCCCACGGGCACCCTTTTTTCGGCTAACTCAAATAAACACTGTGAAAACTATAGGACAAACGGTCTGTTCATCCCTTGCCATTCTTCTGTTTGGCAACCACAGTCATTCGTCTTAAATAAGAAGAGATCCCTGCGCTGCGCTTGCCGTTTCATTACTCTGTGAATTTTCTGTGGTAGGTTCATCGTTGTTCGTTTTTTTGCTAATCCACCGAAGCACCAGCGTAGGCGGATTAATTGATTGATTGTTCTCTTTTCGTTTTTAAAGCTTATCTGTAACGTCTCTTGCTGTTCCAGGCAAATCCTATTGAATCTTTCGGCTTTTCTGTCAATGTGTTGCTGTTTAAAGTTCTCATGTTAGTTCGTTTTAATGATTGATGAATGTTTTTGTTTTTCTGATTGATGTACACTTTATAGACGACCGCTATATGGGAATGTTACACTACTTTGTTATGCAAGGTACTATTTTAACAAAGTTTAACAATTGAACCAATTTTGAGCAGATAGGGGACAAATCTCATTATTCCTTTGAAAATCAAAATAGAAACACTAATTTTGCAGCCCTTTTTGACGATACTATAGGAAAGCGAAAAGGAATTGAGATAAAAACAAGAAACCCTTCTGTGGGATCATCGTAACCACTTTCCTAATTACCGCAGAATACAAAAACAGTTTTCGGTTGTATTTACTAACCAATAGACCGAGACACATTCAGAAGCATTATGGCTGAAGAAACAAAAAAAGCTGAAGCAGCTGTAGAAGAAAAAGCAGCAGTGCAGCAACCCACTCAGGAAGTATCTTTAAAAGAAAGCAATCCTGAAAAATTCCTAGAAGAGTTTAACTGGCACAACTACGAAGAAGGGATCGACCCTGTAGCCGGAGAGCAGTTGGAAGAATTCGAAAAACTGGTAGCCGAGAATTTCGTAGACACTTTGGATGACGAAGTAGTAGAAGGGGAAGTAATCCACATTACCGACCGTGACGCTATCATCGACATCAACGCCAAGAGTGAAGGGGTAATCTCCCTAAACGAATTCCGTTACAACCCAGACCTTAAGGTTGGTGACAAGGTAGAAGTATTGATCGACGTTCGTGAGGACGCTACCGGACAGCTTATCCTTTCCCACCGTAAGGCACGTACCATTAAAGCTTGGGACCGTGTAAACGTAGCCCACGACGAAGGTACTGTAGTAAACGGATTTGTAAAGTGTCGTACCAAAGGAGGTATGATCGTGGACGTATTCGGTATCGAAGCGTTCTTGCCAGGATCTCAAATAGATGTTAAGCCTATCCGCGATTACGATATCTACGTAGGAAAAACTATGGAATTCAAAGTGGTGAAGATCAACCACGAATTCAAAAACGTAGTAGTATCCCACAAAGCGCTTATCGAAGCCGATATCGAAGAGCAGAAGAAAGAAATCATCGGACAACTGGAAAAAGGTCAAGTACTGGAAGGTGTGGTGAAGAACATCACTTCTTATGGTGTATTCGTAGACCTTGGAGGTGTAGACGGATTGATCCACATTACCGATCTTTCTTGGTCCCGTATCAACCATCCTAACGAGATCGTTGAGTTGGATCAGAAGTTGAACGTGGTAATCCTTGATTTCGATGAGGATAAAACAAGAATCCAATTAGGTCTTAAGCAATTGAACCCTCACCCATGGGAAGCCCTAGGTGAAGAGCTTAAGGTAGGTGACCAAGTAAAAGGTAAAGTAGTGGTTATTGCCGACTACGGTGCCTTTATCGAAGTTGCTGAAGGAGTGGAAGGATTGATCCACGTAAGCGAAATGTCTTGGTCTACACACTTGCGTAGCGCTCAGGATTTCGTAAACGTTGGTGACGAAGTAGAAGCTCAGATCCTTACTTTGGACAGGGAAGAGCGTAAAATGAGCTTGGGTATCAAGCAATTGACCCCAGATCCATGGACCGATATTACCAAGAAGTACCCTGTAGGTTCTAAGCACGAAGGAATCGTTCGTAACTTCACCAACTTTGGTGTATTTGTAGAGTTGGAAGAAGGTATCGACGGATTGATCTACATTAGCGACCTTTCTTGGACCAAGAAAGTGAAGCACCCAAGTGAGTTTACCAACATTGGGGACACCTTAGAAGTAATCGTATTGGAATTGGATGTGGAAGGACGTAAATTGAGCCTAGGTCACAAACAAACTACCGAAAATCCTTGGGATAAGTATTCTGAAGAGTTTGCTGTAGGATCCAAGCACACGACTACTATCGATGAGATCGTAGACAAAGGAGCGGTAATCAACTTTAACGAGGACATTAGTGCATTTGTACCTAAGCGTCACTTGGAAAAAGAAGATGGTACCGATCTTAAGAAAGGTGAAGAAGCAGAATTCCAAATCATTGAGTTCAACAAAGAATTCAAGAAAGTAGTTGCTTCCCACATGACCATTCACAAAGAAGAAGAAGCCAAAATCGTTAAGCAAGCTGCTAAGCGTGCGAAGCAACAAACTGACGAAGCAAAACCAACTTTAGGTGATGCGAACGCTAAACTTCAAGAGTTGAAAGACAAAATGGACGGGAAAGCATAACCCACCCATTTATAAATAACAAAGGCCCTTCCATATCGGAAGGGCTTTTTTTTTCTCATTATTTACTAATAGTGGGGTTATTATTTAACCAATAGTTGCTACTTTCATTCTTGTTATGAAGAAGAACAGTTTATTAGGGTGGGTAGCTCTGCTACTCATTACTCTCGTTTTTGCTTGTAAAAGCAAGGAACCCCTACAGGAAAATGAAAGCAATACGCTAATTGTGCAGATGCATGATAGCCAAGCTACCGTTCAACTGGAAAAGGATTATACCCAATACGATCTTCAGGAGAAGAAAGTACTCAGTAGGCCCATGAATATTTTCCTTTTTACGTTCAATTCAGAAAAAATTCAGAATACCGAGCTTCTGGAATTAATAAAAAAGTCAGATTTAGTGAAGGAAGCCCAATTAAATAAAAATGTTACATTAAGAAATTAACCCCTATGAAAAAGTTATTATTACCTACATTACTGTTTGCAGCTTTATGCTTGCACGCGCAGGAACCCAACTATGTTCGTAACGAAGTATTGGTAAAACTCGATAAAGAGGTTACCGGTGAGATGCTTCAACAGGAAACATCGACAATGCAAATTATGGGGGCGACCCTTATATCCCGCCCTATGAATATTTGGCGCCTGCAACTGGCCCCTTCCCGTTTAAGCGAACAGGAGGCCGTAGCAGAACTATATAGCAACCCCAATGTCTTGGTTGCACAAAAGAACCATGTGGTTACGAGCCGTGCCACCCCTAACGACCCTCTTTTTGGTGAGCAATGGCAATACTTCCAGGATAACGATAAAGACATAGATGCCGACGAAGCGTGGGATGTAACTACAGGAGGAACGACTATGAACGGTAATGTAATTGTTGCTGCTGTCCTTGATGATGGTATCGATTTAAACCATGAAGATTTCGAAGACAACCTGTGGACCAACGAAGCCGAAATTGCAGACAATGATTTAGACGACGATAATAACGGCTATATAGACGATTACAGGGGATGGAGTATTGTAACCGACGACGATAACATCGCTGGTGGTAGCCATGGAACACCCGTGGCTGGTATTGTGGGAGCCAAGGGGAATAACGAAGTAGGAGTTACAGGAGTTAATTGGGATGTGAAGGTCATGGTAATAAAAAATGACTTTAATACTAATGAAGCTGCCGTGATTGAAGCCTATAGCTATGCGCTGGAAGCTAGGATGCTGTATAATTCAACTTCTGGGGCCGAAGGTGCTTTTGTAGTATCTACCAATGCTTCTTGGGGGGTGGATTTTGGGGATCCTGATGATGCCCCACTATGGTGTGCCTTATACGATACACTGGGCGAAAACGGAATCATAAGTTGTGGAGCTACCATAAACGATAACCAAAATGTAGATATTATTGGGGATTTGCCAACGGCTTGTCCCAGTGAATACCTTATTTCGGTAACCAACACAGACATTACCGATAACAAAGTGCTTTTTGCAGGTTATGGGGCAGAAACCATAGACCTTGGAGCCCCTGGGGCAGGAGCCTATAATGCAGCTTTAGGAAATACATACGGTGGTTTTGGTGGTACTTCGGGAGCCACACCACACGTAACAGGAACCATTGCTTTGTTGTATTCCGCTCCTTGCCAGAACTTCGCCAACCTTGTAGATGCAGACCCAGCGGCTGCAGCGCGATTGGTTCGTGATTATATTTTACAGGGTGTAGACCCTAACGATTCGTTGGAAGGTATTACCACGACTGGTGGAAGGTTGAATGTAAACAATGCAGTGCAAATGCTAATGGACAATTGTGAAACACTCGCTGTAAATGATAATGAAGCCAGTCCAGAGCTTATAAAGCTATACCCTAACCCATCTCAAGGTGTAATTACCATTTCCCACCCAAGAAATGCAGCGATAGTCCAATTAAAGCTGTATACTATGGATGGTAAGTTGGTAAGCGAATACGAGGATATTGCTAACCGAACTATCGATGTAACTTCCCTTTCCCAAGGCATGTATGTAATAAATGTTCTTTTTGAAGGTGAAGCTACCGTACACAACAAAGTACTTATAAAAGAATAACCGAGGCCAAAATCTAGTTGTGAGGTAAGAGGTTGTTGGATGTTCCAGCAGCCTCTTTTTTTATGATAGAGCTCTGTGTAAAATACCACGATCCTAGCAAGAACATCGTGATATCTAAAATAAAACCCTTAAATTTGCATCCTGAATCATTATTCAGAACCTTTCTATGAGCCAAAAAGTGTTACTCAACGCAACCGAAGTAAACATCGCACTTAACCGCTTGGCTTGTCAATTAATAGAAAATCACGATACCTTCGAAAACACAGTACTCATAGGCATTCAGCCTAGAGGAGTGTTTTTGGCAGAACGCCTTAAAAAGTTACTGGAAACAGACTATAAGATCCAGAACATTCAACTGGGTTATTTGGATATTACCTTTTATCGTGACGATTTCCGTAGGGGAGAGAAAACCCTAGAAGCCAATACCACTGAGATTAATTTCATTGTGGAAGACAAAAAAGTGGTTTTTGTGGATGATGTATTGTATACGGGTCGTAGCATACGCTCGGCACTTACCGCCATACAGTCCTTTGGAAGGCCATTGGAGATAGAATTGCTAACACTTATAGACAGGAGGTTCAGTAGGCATTTGCCCATACAGCCCGATTATAGGGGTAGGCAGGTAGATGCCATAAACGAAGAAAAAGTGAAGGTATGCTGGTTAGAAAATGAAGGAGAAGATGCAGTATATCTTATAAATAAATAGATTGCGAATGAAGGAACTAAGTGTAAATCACTTACTGGGTATTAAGTACATCACCGAAGGTGACATACAGCTTATTTTTGAAACGGCCGATCATTTCAAGGAGGTGATCAATCGCCCTATTAAGAAAGTACCTTCCCTTCGCGATATTACCATTGCCAACCTATTTTTCGAAAACAGTACCCGAACCAAGCTCTCTTTCGAGTTGGCAGAGAAAAGGCTTTCGGCAGACGTTGTCAACTTTTCCGCTGGGGCTTCTTCCGTAAAAAAAGGGGAAACGCTTATAGATACTGTAAACAATATCCTATCCATGAAAGTGGATATGGTGGTCATGCGGCATCCCAATCCAGGAGCTGGGGTTTTTCTTTCCAAGTACATAGATGCTAGTATTGTAAATGCAGGAGATGGAGCCCATGAGCACCCTACACAAGCTTTATTGGATACGTATTCCATTAGGGAGCGATTGGGTGACGTAGCGGGTAAAAAGGTAGTTATTGTGGGTGATATCCTGCATTCCCGGGTTGCATTGAGTAACATTTTTGCCCTTCAGAAATTAGGGGCGAAAGTAAAGGTGTGCGGTCCCAAAACCCTTATACCTAAATACATAGAGAAGCTAGATGTAGAGGTAGAGACTAATCTTAGGAGTGCCTTAAACTGGTGCGATGTGGCCAATATGCTTCGAGTTCAGAACGAACGGATGGATATTAGCTACTTCCCAAGTACCCGCGAGTACACCCAACAGTTTGGATTGGATATGGAATTGCTGCAATCCTTGGATAAAGAAATCGTTGTCATGCACCCAGGTCCTATAAATCGAGGAGTAGAAATCACGACCGAAGTGGCCGACAGTGGACAGGCTATCATCCTGGATCAGGTGCAAAACGGGGTTGCCATTCGAATGGCGGTATTGTATTTGCTGGCTTCCAAAATAAAACGAGATGAAGATTAGTGTGAACGATAAATTTACTGTACTGGCAGACGATCGGGGAGACGTGGTTGCTTTTGCAGATTATTTGGAACATATCGTACCTAAAAAGTTCGAGAACGATCATCTAGTGATCGATCTGCTTCCTTTTGCGGATTTGGAGCTTTCTCAATTGTTGTCCTTCATGAAAATCTCTACCTATCACCGTTCCAGCAAACACTCGTTTGTGATCGTAAACGATGCGGTCGATGTGGACGAAATCCCCGACGAATTAGTAGTGGTCCCGACCTTTCAGGAAGCAGCCGACATCATTGAAATGGAGGAAATTGAAAGAGATTTAGGGTTCTAGTAAATGTTTAAGTTTTAAATAGTAAGTCCTTTATAACTATGAAGTTAACCGTTCTTGGTTGCCATTCAGCTACTCCTCGTTGGGATGCCAATCCCACGGCTCAGGTTTTGGAAGTAAAAGGGCATTTGTTTTTAATAGATTGTGCCGAAGGTACGCAGGTACAGCTTAGAAAATTCAAAGTAAAATTCGCTAGGATAAAACATATTTTTATTTCCCACCTGCATGGTGATCATTTCTTTGGTTTGGTAGGGCTTATTTCCACCTTTCGTTTGTTGGGAAGGGATGCCGAATTGCATGTCTATGGCCCTAAAGGCATTAAAGAAGCTGTTACTTTGCAATTAAAGCTGGGCAAAAGCTGGACCAATTACCCTTTGTTATTTCATGAACTGGAAGGCAACTCTCCAGAAGTTGTTTTTGAAGACGATAAAGTTAGTATAACGACGATCCCTTTAAAACACCGTGTATATACCAATGGTTTCCTCTTTAAGGAGAAACCCGGGGAACGTGGGTTGGATGTGGAAAAAGCTAGAGCTTTGAATGTGGAAATGAGCTATTACCGAAAGATAAAGCAAGGAGCAGATGCGGTGACCAAGGATGGAAGGGTAATTCCCAATACCGAGATTACGTTCGATCCACCTCCGGCCAAATCCTATGCCTATTGTAGCGATACTTCCTATTTTCCAGAGATCGTCCCTCAAATAAAAGGAGTTACTGCCTTGTACCATGAATCTACTTTTTTGGAAAAAGAACACCATTTGGCCGAAAAGACGGAGCACAGTACTTCTAAGGAAGCAGCCGCCATCGCCAAAAAAGCCGAAGTTGGAACCCTCATTTTAGGGCATTATAGCGGACGATATGGCAATTTGGAAGCGTTTCGGGACGAAGCCCAAGAAATCTTCGAAGCTGTGGAATTGGCCGAAGATGGGAAGGTTTTCGAATGGTAAGTTTTTTATAGGAATTGTTTTAGTACCTTGGGGCTACTATCAGCAGAACCACCCAAAAATGAAGTCACCCGATCATATCCTTCTAAATGGTTACCGCCATATTTCTTACCATTTGGATGTTTTTTCAGAAGAAGAACAGATAGCC
>JANQKN010000166.1 GCA_028281065.1 Flavobacteriaceae bacterium
ACGGGGTGTAGCGTAGCCCGGTTATCGCGCCTGCTTTGGGAGCAGGAGGTCGCAGGTTCGAATCCTGCCACCCCGACCAAGAAAGTCCAATCACGAAAGTGGTTGGACTTTTTTTATTAGCTGTAATTTAGAGTTAATTTTAAGAGGTTGAAGGCAGATGAAAAAGGATACACAGGCATGGCCTGTGTTGGACTTTCTTGAGCAACGCTCCCTTATTCAGGATCAGCGCAGTTAATCCTCTTTTTGCCGTATCCCCGCAATCAAAAACCAAATGATGAAGATCAATTCCCCAAAGGTTAATAATTCAAAGTAGAAGAGGAGTTCACCAGTATCTTTGAATAGAAGATCTGCAAAGGAGGCTAATATATATCCAATTCCACCTACGTATAGAAAGTACATAATGATTTTTGGGAAGAACCCTGATTTATAGGCTAGTTTACCTAACGGAAATAGCCACAGTCCCCAAAAGATCATTGAAATGGACATGGCATTGTTATAGGTGTCAAGACTGCTTTGTATTAAATCCCCTTGCCCCAATAATGATAGGATTTCTATTTGGTTTACTTCGTTGTACATGGTAATAGGCACACTAACCAGAGCAAACACAACCATTAAAACAGCCAAACCTTTGTCGGTTTTTTCGAACAGTTTGTATAATAAAAGCGATATGATAATGAATAGAAGTTGCACGATCAACCTCCCAACAATACCGATCCTGAAGAGTAATTCGTTAGAAGAAATATTCGCGCTTGTTTTTTCAATGTTTCCGCTCTCTAAGAAAACAGAAGGGATATACATAATGCTGAACATACCGATTAAAACCCAGAAGAGGTATAGTATCCGTAGTCTGTTTGCAATTTTCTTTTGGCTGTAGTCTTTCATGGTTAAGAGAGTTTCCTTTAAGACTGAATTCATCACATTTTGTTACTTCCCGTATAACGAATCTTCATTCTTTGCTACAAATCATAAAAAAAAATGCAATAGATTAAAAAAGCATCGTCTTCTTAATCGAAGACCCTTTACAGAAGGTTTTAATGAACCAAGAATCCGAAAACAGCAAAAAGCTAACCGACTTTTTTGGAAGGGAATACGAATCCCTTAAAAGGTATGTAGGCACTAGAATTAGTGACACGGCAAACCGTGATGCAGAAGATATCATTCAGGACGTAGCCTTAAAGCTGTTTTCGGGCGCCGATCGGTACGCCCCCATAAACAATGTAGCAGGATTTGTGTACCGGTCCATTCGAAATCGAATTATAGATGTCATGCGAACCGCCAAGAAAATAGACCCCGTGGATCTTGAAAAAGATTTATGGGAGCTTACCGAAGGCTTGCATGCATCTTCCGAAGGCTACACTTCCGAACAGATGGTTGCGGTTTTAAAGAAATGCATCGAACAGTTAAAACCCCCATACAAGGACATTATCATCGCGGTGGATTTTGAAGGGTACTCCTATAGGGAGATCGCAGCAGAAACAGGCATTTCCATAGGAACACTAATGTCTAGGAGGCATCGAGCTATTGGAATGTTATATAGAAAAATAGAATTGGAAATTAACAAACACAAAACGATATCATGACAAATTTTTTCACACATAAGTTCAGAGGGAGATCACCCATAGAGAAGGTGGTCATTGTCATCTTTTTTGCCCTATTTTTTCTTGCATTGGCCATTTTGTTCGGCTTTGTTATCATGTGGCTGTGGAACTGGCTCATGCCAGAAATATTTGGCCTTACCACGCTTACGTACTGGCAAGCCGTAGGGGTATTTATCCTAGCTAAAATCCTTTTGGGAGGATTTGGTGGGGATAGCAGTAAGAAGTCATCCAAAAAGCAAAAGCACAAGTGTAAAAAAGACTCGAACAGTGATTTCTCGAAATGGAAGTACTACGATAAGTTCTGGGAAGAAGAAGGGGATGCGTATTATAGGCAATATGTGGAACGGCAAACAAACCCTCAGCGCAATGATGCTTCAGCAACAGAATTATAACTATACAATGTCCCAAACGGAATTGTACATATTCAGGACCGATATTAAATCGAAGAAAAAAGTGAAGTCTTTAAAGCAAGTGTTTAACCAACATTCGGACATAGTCCGATGGTCCATCGACCTTGAAGATATTGACAATGTACTTAGGATTATTGCTACTCCCAGTTTAACAGAAGACGATGTTATGGACCTCGTTCGTGTAAAAGGTTTTTACATACAGGTCTTACCGGATTGAGATTTCTCCCAGAAAGTTGGAAACATTTGTAACAAAAGTTGTGTGCTGACGTATAATTAACATACGGTATTCATGCATGGATCGATAAATGTTAACTACGGGTCTCATATTAATTTTGGCTTCGGTGGGTCTTGCCCAAGGCTTTTTTTTAAGCTTTTACCTGTTTACACTAAAAAAGGGGAATAGGGCCTCCAACCTATTTTTAGCCCTTTTTTTATTGGGAATCACCATTAGGATAGGCAAATCCGTACTCAATTATTATTTAGAAGTACCCAATTGGCTGGGTAATATCGGGGTTTCGGGCATTCTGTTTGCAGCACCTTCCTTATGGTTGTACGGCATCACACTTTTCAATAAAAATAAATCGTTTGGTTTAAAACATTATCTACATTTTGTGCCTTTTGTCCTTTTTGTATTACTGATTCCGTTTGTACCAAGGAATGGAAATTTCGAGTCATTTTGGAACTATGGTATTGTGGTCTTCCACCTGTTGTTTTATTTAATACTCTCATGGGTTACATTGTCTAGGCACAGGGACAGTACCCCTAATGGGGTGTTTCGTTGGTATCGAAATATATTGATAGGATGTAGTATTATCTGGTTACATTACGTAGGAAACCTTTTGGACTTCACTTTCTACTACATTCGGGGGCCCATTTTTTATACTTTATTGATTTATGCTTTCAGCTATCTGTTCTTGAACCGACATAAGTTCAATTTACAGAAATACAGCAGTTCTAACTTGGATATGAGCACTTCCAAGGAATTATTTCGGAAGATCGAAGCACTGTTTCAAATAGAGAACGTGTATTTGGATGATCGCCTTACCTTAAATACAGTGTCTGAAAAACTGGATATAAAACCTAGGGAAGTATCACAGGCTATTAACGAAAACACCCAACAGAACTTCTACGAATTTGTAAATAAATACCGAATCGAAAAGGCAGAATCCTTATTAAGGGATTCCAACTACGGACAGGAAAAAATTGCTACCATTGCGTACGAATCCGGTTTTGGAAATGTTACTTCCTTCAATGTTGCTTTCAAGAAAAAGACGGGTATAACCCCCTCCGCATTCAGAAAGCAGCATACAAACGGTGTTTTTCATTAAAGGAAACATGTTTTTTAAAGCTTTCTAGGTATTTATTATGGAATATTGATTTGTCACACAGATTAATTAAAACATCCATACAATGAAAAAAACCGCAATTTTAGCCTTATTCACCTTCTTTTTAATTGCCTGTAGCAATACCAACAGTGATGGCATCCCTAACAAAGGCGATGAAAGCTTAACCCCTTTGGAGGTAGTTAACAAGCGAATGAAGTTTTATAACGAACACAATTTCGATGAATTTATAAAGCTCTACCATAAAGATGTAAAGATTTATACCTACCCAAAACGATTGGTAGGCACAGGGTCCGATAGGTTAGGACCTATATTTAAAGAACCCTTTGAGGATAAATCAATTTCTGTGGAAATCGTGAGCCAGATGCACAATGGTTCCTATGTCATTAACCATGAATTGGTGACCCATGATGGCGAAGTGACCAAATATGTTTCCATATATGAAGTTGAAAAAGGACTTATTACCAATGTACGCTTTGTACGATAGTATCTATAAGGGGAATGGTTAATTCCCCTTATCTAAACAATCTTTTATCGCATTATCCAATATACTTATACCTAGATCTATTTGCTCTTTGGTAATGGTAAGGGGAGGAGCAATACGGAACACACTGCCATAACCTTTCATTTTTACAATGTTCATGTTAAGCCCCAATTCCAAACAACGGTCACAGATCTTTATCCCCAAACTGTCATCGGGGACTTTGGTTTCCCGATCCTTAACAATTTCTACCCCCAACAACAATCCTTTTCCACGAACATCGCCTATACATTCATGCTTTTGCTGTAATTCCAACAATTGCTGTTTTAAATAGGCTCCTTTTTCCAAGGCATTTTCCGAAAGGTTTTCCCCGTGGAGTATTTCGAAAGCTACCAAGCCCATAGAAGCGCAGAACGGATCGGATACATGAGAGGTCATATATACAAAGCCCTTTTCATGGCAAACCTCTTCAATTTCAGAGGTCGTAACGGTAGCCGCCAAGGGCAGTCCCCCTCCCAAGGTTTTGGATAAGGTCACAAAATCGGGTATCACGTCGTACCATTCAAAAGCAAAGGTTTTTCCCAAACGGCCCAAAGCGGTCTGGGCTTCATCGAAGATGAGCAACAAACCACGTTCGTCGCAGAGTTCCTTTAGCCGCTTTACATAACTGGGCTTCAGTTCGATCATCCCAGCAGCGCTCAACAAAGGTTCTGCTATCAAGGCAGCATATTCGCCCACCGATTGTTGATCGGCCATGCGCATGCCTACTTCCAAACAGGTATTGTCGCAGGTTCCTTTACAATGTGCTATCGGGCAACGGTACTCATACGGAGCAGGGATCATTAAACTTCCAGGGATGGTAGGTCCGTATCCCTTTCTCGTTTTGGAATAGGTATACGATTGTGCCCCAGCTGTCATACCATGCCAAGAGCCTGAAAATCCTATGATTTCATGCCCATCTGTATACAATTTTGCCATACGGATCGCTACTTCGTTGGATTCCGATCCCGTGTTCACAAAAATGCACCTCGATAGATCGTTGGGTAACTCACTCGACAATTTTTTTGCCAAGTCCATCACTGGCGGTGATAGGATGGAACTCAATAAATGGATGGCTTTATCGCCAGACTTTTCCAACAATTCCACAATCTTGGGGTGGTTGTGTCCAAAGACAGAACACATTTGTCCCGACGTAAAATCCAGGATAGCATTTCCCTTTTTGTCATAGATGTAACTTCCCGAAGCCTTTTCTGCTATAAAGGGCGAGAATTCACCGCAATAGCGTATTAGGTACTTTTCGGCTTCCTTAACCTCTTCTGTGTGTAACTCTTGCATAGGAATGTAATTTTTATGCAAGGTCTTGTATTCTGAAGACTAAAAATTGTAAAATCCTATCATTCTTTCACCAAATCGGCATACCGCTTGGGAATCATCCCCACATTTATTTTGAAGTATTTGTTGAAATGACTCTGATCGTAGAAGCCCGTCTCATAGGCAACATCACCAAAACTATCTTTGGTTTTTATGTATTCTTTGGCTTTTTCTATGCGTAAGTTGAGCAAATAACGCATCGGGGCAATGCCTATATTGTTTTTAAAGAGCCGCTGAAAATGACTATGACTTAGGCATGTAAGATCAGAAAGTTCTTCCACAAGGATAGGACGGTCGTAATTTTCTTCAAAATGGGCCAAAGCAGTCCTTAGCACAATTCCAGACTGGGTGGATTGGGCTTTATTGGGGGCCAGAAAACGTTTAAATACATCAGGTATAGCGTCCACTTCTTGATCCATAGAGGTATAATGACCCGAACGTATGGCCTCGAACCAATTGTTAAAATGGTCTTTGTATGAATAACAATCACGAATAATGGTCAAGCCCATCCTGCGATTGGAAACATCCACGAAGGAATGCGGTTTTGGTACCCGTATTACCTTGTAATAAAAATAGTCTTCTACCTTGGATTGGTGTGCCATATATGGCGGGATGATGACTAGATCGTTTTCCTTCAAACGAAAAACAGCATCTTGGCATATAAGATTGGCGCCACCTCCCAGAATATAGGAAAAGGTATACAAATCCGGATGCAGGTGCATCGGGAAGTAGTGCTCTTTATCGTAAAAAAGGGTGGCGCATTCCATGGTTGAAAAACTATACTATTCAAAAGTAATTAAAATTTAAACGCTCTTTCACATTATTGGATATCAGTTAGCTAATTAAACCCAAAGCACGAACCCTAGTCCTAATAAACAGATTAACCTACAAAATAACTAAGTATGAAAACCAAAAGATTTATTTTACTTGTACTGCTAGCCCTATGTTTTTCTTGCAGTACAGATGACAATTCCCTAGTTCCTACACAAAATGAGGAAGAAGAGGAAGAACAGCAACAAGAAGACCCAACATCTGTGGATGTTGAAAAAGGGGTTTATGCCCTTCGGGATGTGGATAAGTTACTGGACTTGGAAGCAGACTGGATTCGGATATTGGTAAAGGATACGGATCTCATAGCTATTTTCAACCAATTGGATGCTGGGATCGACTTGGAAGATATTCCAGATGCGTATGAGCTTGTGCAAATCCATGATGCTGGGGTAAAAATTATTGTAACCGTACGTTGGCCTGATCAAGCTTCGGGGGAACCCGAATTGTTCGATAGGGTTCCTATGGGACAGGACAGGGAAAATTCTTTGGAGGTAGTAAGAAGAACCTTAGCGGAATTTGGAACCTACTTCGATATTTTTTCGGTTCAGAATGAAGTAGGGGGACTGGGGCCGGGCACATATTTCGAAAAAGACATGGTAAATACGGGGAATGGTAGCAATGCCGTTAATTGGTGGATCGATATTGTAAATACCGTTAACGAAGAAATAGCTGCCAATCCCGACCTGCAGCATATAGCATTGGGGTCCCCGGTTCCCATTGCTTTAAAAGCTATGGTTTTTGACCCAGGTTCGGTTCCTGCGGTGAATCAGGATTTCTTCTTCGAAACGATCGATTTTGGGAACAATTACACCGACTATTTGGATTTTCACTTTAACCGATACACGTTAGATGAAACCGATACGGCTCTTAGTTATTTAGCACCTTTGGTTCAAAAACCCATGATATCCACCGAATGGTCCGAAGTGGCTTCAGCTGAAGGGTATATGGGATTGCAAAATTCGGATCAATTATTGGATTTAGCGGCGGACTTGAACTACACCATTACGCCTGGCATGACCAACGAAAAATTAATTCACTATATGTATACCTGTCCAGGTCCATTGGAGCTTTGGGAGTTTATGGTTGCTGAATCTGGGTATGTGGAAGGCTTTATTGCACAAAGTGCTTTAAAATTGGAGCAAGCTAATTTTGAGATCCTTTGTTGGAATGGAGGTCCCCAAGCCAGGGAGCCTTTATTCGATCTGCGGAAGATCTATGCAACCAGCACTGTTTCGGGCGATGATAATACCGTGAGCGTGTTTTTTAATGAGTTTAAAGAACTATAGTTTTTTAACGGTCGAGTCCTTTTGTTAAAATTTATGATCTTTAAGCCAAGAATCCTTTTGTAATGAACAAGTTAAATAGATTGCATTTTTATTTTGGATTAATCTCGGTTTTGAGCTTTGTCTTTACAGGGGTTTATATGCGGTATAACCTTATGGGAATACAAGAAGATGATTTGTTGCGTAGGATGATGTTTCGTTCCAATCACATTTATATTCTATTTGCCTCCTTTTTGCATTTGGTCATGAGTTTTATACCATTTTCCAACTTATGGAGATTTCAAAAAGTACAAGTATTGGCTTCTTCATTGTTTGTCTTCGCAACCCTAGGGCTTCACATTTCGTTTTACATCAACCCAATTACTGGAAGTATGCAGCGTGATTTAACCCGATATTCGGTAATAACTACAATTATTGCCCTTGTACTTTCTTTATGTGTACAGGTATTAAATAAGAGGGAAATTCCCAAGAATAATTGATGAATTGCGTCTTTTTCCATTGCAGGAATTATTAAATTCGAAGGATGGAAAGAAACAAAGTAATTGCTCAATTAGCATCAAGCCTAGGACGACGGGACGAAGTCCCCAATCAGGAATTGGCGGGTAAAATTGTTGAATCTAAGGACAAACAAGCCGTTAAAGTCTTGGTAGAACTTCTGAAGGAAAAGAAGAAGCCTTTGCAGAATGATGCCATTAAAACCCTTTACGAAGTAGGGGGACGGGATCCCCAACTAATAGCTCCATATTTCGATGATTTTATGGAATTGTTGGACCATAAAAACAACCGACTGCAATGGGGTGGAATGACAGCTATAAATACCATTGCCGAACTTACGATGGAAGCCATTCATAAAAATTTGGTGCTACTGGTGGAGTTGGGTGAAACGGGTTCCGTTATAAAAAAGGATCAGTTGGTAAAGATATTGGTCAAATTAGCCCAAATGTCCAAGTATTATGAAGAAAGTAAAACACAACTGTTTTTGCAACTACAAAATTGTCCGCCCAATCAGTTTCCAAAATATGCTGAAGAGGTATTTACTGTAGTAAATAAGGAAGACAATTCCAGATTCGCTACTATTTTGGAAAAGCGATTGGAAGCATTGGAAAAAGAAAGTAGTAAAAAAAGAATCTATAAACTCTTAAATAAGCTGAACAAAAAATGAATCAAACCCCTTTTCCAGAATTAAGAACTGAACGTCTATTATTGCGAAAACTGAAACCCCAAGATTGGGAAGTGATCTCCTATTTGCGGTCCGATGCAGAAATCAACAAGTATGTAGACCGTCCAACCGCCGAAACCAAAGAAGAAGCCCTTCAGTTTATCGAAAAAATAGATGGGGCCATAGCCTCCAAAAGTGCTTATTATTGGAGTATCGTTTTAGCGAATACTTCCGAAATGGCAGGAACTATCTGTCTTTGGAACTTTTCCGAAGATCGTAAAACAGCCGAAGTTGGGTACGATTTAAGTTCAAGTTTTCAAGGCAAGGGGATTATGAGCGAAGCTTTGCAACAAATTGTAGGGTTTGGTTTTACTGAGTTGAAACTCGATATGCTGGAGGCTTATACACACAAGGAAAACTTGGGTTCGTCGAAACTACTTGAGAAACAGGGATTTCAGTTAAATCAAGACAAAAAAGATAACTACTGTGTGGACAATGTGGTCTACGAAATAGAGCGGGGATAGATCTTAAAAAATTTGTTCCAATTTATCTTTGTGGGATATGGAGTTAATTTTATATTTGCACCACCAAATTAAAAAGGGTCGCGTAGCTCAGCTGGATAGAGCATCTGCCTTCTAAGCAGACGGTCCCAGGTTCGAATCCTGGCGCGATCACTACAAGCGAAAAGCCTGCATGTTTATGCAGGCTTTTCTGTTTTCAGAAAAACACGAAGCAGCGCTTCAGGGTTTTGGCGAAAACAGAAAAGAGCATAGCGAAGCGGTGCAGCTTTTCATTTGCAAAGGGGAACGATTCAGGATCACAGAAAGTAATCCTTTGGTTTTAGTTTCGAAGAAAACAGAAAAGGGCAGGGCGGAGCCGTGCAGCTTTTCATTTGCAAAGGGGAGCATTGCAGGATCATGAAATAATCCTTTGGTTTCCTTTCATTCCCAACTTTCTTCTTGAATCTTCTTAAAAATTCCCAAAAAGGTTCCGAAAATATAATTTCGGCACTCATAAACCTCCATTTATACCTGTAGTAATCGTTCGGAGATTTCTTTTGCATAAATAACTTATATAAAGAGATCATATGACAATAAAAGGGGTTCTTGGAGCATTGGGGCAGACACTCATTGTATTGCTGGCATTGTTCGTTGCCAGTAAATCCATTGATTATTTGGACTTTAAGGTTAAAGGAGTACTTATTGGCAGGGAAAAATTATTGCTCGATACCCTATACTCAACAACGTTTTATTCCCATGTAATTTTTGCTTCATTGGCACTTGTTATAGGTCCATTTCAATTTTTCAAAAGAATTAGAACGCGCTATAGGAAATGGCACATTGCCGTTGGTCAAGTATATGTAGTATGCTGTTTTATAGGAGCTACAACAGGTTTTTACATATCATTTTTCACGTTTGGGGGATTCATCGCTACCCTAGGGTTTATAATGCTCTCTGGCCTTTGGCTTTTTACAATCGTAAAGGGGTATAGGGCAGTAATGGCAAAAAACTTCAAAGCGCATAGGATATGGATGACTCGAAACTATGCGCTCACTTTTGCCGCTGTTACGCTTCGTCTTTGGATCGCACTGTTAACTGAAGCCTTGGATGTTTCATTTGACCAGGCATATCGAATAGCCGCTTGGACATGCTGGTCCCTAAACGTAGTCCTTGTCGAGATTTATCTAAGGAGTTCTAACGATTTAAAATTCGTCTTCAAGAATAAAAATTAAAACAAAGTATTAGTATGAAAAGGAATCAAATAATTAAATACGGAACCATACTTTCAATAGTCTGTATACTCTATTTTATTACAACAAATATCCTAGGATATTCAGGAACACAATTGGCTGGTTGGATGGGCTACTTGCCTTATTTAATTGTAATTGCTTATGGTATAAAAAAGCATACCCCTAGGTTAACAAACTACAAGACAAAATTCCTTTTTGGTATTTCCATAAGCCTCATAGCTGCTGTTGTAAGCTCTGTGTTCATGTATTTCTTTTTAATCCTGATCAGTGATGCAATGGTTGTAGCGGTTGTTGAAAGTGAAATTGCAACGTTGGACAAGAATGCTCCAAACTATATGGAAATGGAGCAACAAATAAGAAGCTCTATTACCCCTTTTTCGTATTTACTATTTGGGATCATTGTTGGCGCCGTTATGGGGCTAATCATGTCATTAATCGCGCCGCTGTTGGTGTATACCAAGAAAAAGGAAAGTTAATTTATGAGGTATGCGGAAGAAACGGTTTCCATATGGTTGCAACTTAAAATTCGCATTATGGATTGCTTTATTGCTTTTTATAGGTGAGGGGGTTGCTCAAGAGGCATTGAACGATCAGGAGCGTTTTGTGTATCAAATTCAACCCAGGGTAAGTGAAATTAAAGTTGATGGGGTAGAAGATGGAAACGAATGGACGTCATATACAACTATAGACAAACTCTACAATCATTTTCCAATAGATTCATTGTACGCATCGAAAAAGACAGAAATCAAGCTTACTTACAGCGATGATTACCTCTACGTATACGCGAAATGTTATGATAATGGGGTTAGGATCGTTCAATCATTACAAAGGGATGATCAAAATGCCCATTGGCAGAGTGATAATTTTACCATTGTTTTAGATCCCAACCATAATAGGCAGAATGGGTTCCTATTTGGCGTTAACGCCCATGGCGCTCAAATAGAATCCAGCCTGTCCTATTCCGGTTCCAGGACCATCGAGAGCTCAACTTGGGACAATAAGTGGTTTTCGGAAGTAAAATCCTATTCGGGGTATTGGATTGTAGAAATGGCCATTCCTTTTAGATCCCTTCGGTTTGACAAGGAAAACCGGAATTGGGGTATCAATTTTATTAGAAGGGATATGGAATCCAACTATCATTATACCTGGACACAATTCCCACTTAATTTCAGCAATTTTGAGTTAAACTTCACAGGGACTTTGCGTTGGGGGGAAGACATTCCAAAAGGAGGACGCTTTTATAACCTGATCCCGTACACAACATTTTCTTCCATTCGTAATTTTGAAGATGAAAACGAAACAAAGGCAGAAACCAAGCTAAATGCGGGCATTGATGCAAAAATTGCCCTTACCAATTCATTAAACCTTGATGTGACTATAAATCCCGATTTTTCCAGTGCCGATGTGGATCGGGAAGTAACCAACATTACAAGGTTCAACATCTTCCTTCCCGAAAGGAGAAATTTCTTTCTCGAGAATAATGATGTTTTCTCCAATTTTGGAACCAACGAAGCAGAGCCATACTTTTCTAGAAGGATTGGTCTAAATAATGGAGAGGTTATCCCCATTATTTACGGAGTACGTCTTACAGGAAACATAGCAGAAAAAACCAGGGTGGGCTTCATGAACCTAACAACCTCGAAAGAAGGTGATTTCAAGCCCCAGAATTATACCGTAGCAGCAATTAACCAGCAGGTTTTTGGACAGTCAGCTGTGAAAGCGATTTTTGTAAATCGTCAGCAATTAAACAACGATTTACCCAACGATTATAATCGGAACGTAGGGGCAGAGTTTAGCTATGTGTCGAAGAATGGGAAGCTTAGTAATAAAATCACCTTTCACAAATCGTTTACTGAAGAGAATTTTAATAAAAACAGTTTTTACAGTTTCGGCGGGAACTATTTTGGGCGTAAAATAAGGGCAGGTTGGTTTTTGAACGTAGTTCAAGAAAATTTCATCGCAGAAGTTGGTAAAGTTCCTAGATTGGAAAGCTTTAATATAGAAACAGGTCTAGTGGAACGCAATGGCTTTTTTAAGGTTAATCCATGGTTTCAATATCTTTTCTATCCAAAAAAACCAAATAGCGGATTGATTTTTCACCGTATCAGGACTTGGCACAATATGTACTACAACTCCGATGGGAGTTTAAACGATCGAAATAATAATTTTGCCTACGATTTTAGGTTCAAGAACACTTCTTCTTTTACGGTAGATGTACAAAACAGGGAGGTGGATTTGTTGTTTCCAGTCGCTTTTTTGGGAAGCGATTTCGAGCCCCTTCCTGCAATTAATTATACATTTAACCGCCTTCGGCTTACCTATCGTTTGGACACGAGAAAGAAATTGAGTGGTGGTATACTTGCAAGCTATGGCGGGTTTTTTGATGGAACGAGATTCAATGTTAACCTAGATAGCAATATTCGGTTCAAGTCGTGGGGAAACCTGAGCTTTAGGTATAGCTATAATAATATAAAACTTGCCCAGGGTTTTGGGGAAAGGGAGTTACATCTTTTAAGCCTAAACGGAAATGTGGGTTTTTCCAATAAAATGTTCTTGAAAAATGTGATACAGTACAATTCCCAAAGCGAAAACTTTAGCATCTTTACACGATTTCAATGGAGGTATCTGCCTATGTCGGATTTGTTCGTAATCTTTAACGAAAACCATAGTACTGATGGTTTCGACATAAAAAACCGGGGCTTGGCTTTAAAATTGACTTATTGGTTTTAGTTCTTTCCTTTACCGTAGGACAGTATGTTATAAAATCTACTTACTTTTAAGAAAAACAAACCAATAACCAACATCATGAAAGAAGATAAGATTGGCCTCAAAGAGGCAATTTCCATCGGAATAGGGGGCATGGTGGGAGGAGGAATCTTTGCTGTTTTAGGACTGGCCGTTGCCTTGGCCCAAGGAGGAACCCCTGTAGCCTTTCTCATTGCAGGAATCATCGCTTTTTTAACATCCTACTCATATGCAAAACTATCGTTAAAATACCCAGATAGGGGAGGTACCGTAAAATTTATGAATGTAGGCTTCGGCATCGGTATCTTTAGCGGCGGTCTCAATAACCTATTGTGGATCAGTTACGTGATCATGCTATCACTTTATGCCAGTGCCTTTGGATCCTATGCACCCAATCTTACAAACATTACGGGCGATGCTACCATCGATTCCCACATCTTTATGAGCTTTATCATTCTACTTGCTACGGGAATCAACTATTATAGCATTAAAGTGGTAGGAAAGATAGAATCGTACGCCGTTATCATAAAACTGGTCATATTGCTCACGTTTGTCGTGGTAGGGATTTATGGATTGTTTGGCAACGAAAACCTGAGCCAATTGGCTGTTTCCAATTGGGAAGCCCCATTAAAGCTCATTACAGGCGGAATGGTAATTTTTGTAGCCTACGAAGGTTTCGAATTAATCGCCAACGCCGCACCCGGTATCAAAAACCCAGAGCGGAACATCCCCAGGTCCTATTATATTTCCGTACTGTTCGTAATCGCTCTTTATATCACCATTGCTATCATTACCGTAGGCTCACTGCCCTTTGGGGATATTGCCAAAGCAGAAGATTATGTATTGGCCGAAGCCGCCAAACCCCTTTTAGGCAAGGTAGGATTTACGGTGATAACCGTTGCGGCTTTGATATCCACCTTTTCTGCCATCAATGCTTCTTTGTATGGAGGAAGTAGGGTGAGTTTCGAATTGGCCGAAGACGATGAACTACCGCACGAACTTACTAAGTACTGTTGGAACCAGCCTATTGGTTTGGCCATTACAGCTGTTTTAACGTTGATCATAGCAAACACATTGGATTTGGAAAGCATCTCTACTGCGGGTAGCATCGGCTTCTTACTCATTTTTGCTATGGTAAACTATGTAGCCTTTAAAAAAGCTTCAGAAATCAATGGAAACAAAATTATCGCTTTGTTGGCAGCCTTGCTTTGTTTTACTGCTTTAATAGCGCTGATTGCCCAACAAGTGGAATCGAATTTAACGGGCGCATTAATAGCCATAGGAATTGTTGTGGCAAGCTTTCTTATAGAATTCATTTACAAGAAAACCGAAAAGAAATCCAAGACAAGCGATTAGGGTTACATATCCAACCACTGCTTGAACGCAGCGGCTTTGTTTTTACCGATAATGATGTCTATTTCTGAAGGAGGACTCACTTCTATTTTCAGCTTGTTATTGCTGTACTTTATAATACGGTCAATGGCCGAAATAGCTACAATAAACTGACGGTTCGCCCTAAAGAAGGTCTTTTCACAAAGGTGGGAGTACAACTGATCCAGACTCTCGTTAGAGGTAGATTTCTTCCCGTCTTTCCTAACTACGTAGGTTATGGTGTGTTCTACATACACATAAGCAATATCGGTTACCGAAATAGGGAGCAATTCATTTCGTAAATAAGTGAGTATCCGTTCCTTTCCAGGTTCTATTTCTACATTGGGTAGCACATCGGTCTGTGGATTATGTGCCAACAAATCGCCATTTTCGCTGAATTCCAATAAGTTTTTTTGATAGTTTTCCAGGGAATCATTCAGCTTGGAAAGGTTAATAACCCCGTCTTCCAACTTTGCGGTCCTCTTTACAAATTGTTGCTCGTAATACCTTCCCACAAAACGGATGGCTCCTAAAATGAACAGGAGCATAAAAAGCCCCGCAATGACGAAAACATAGAAGAACTGATTGCGCAAATGGTTCATTTTATCAATCGCCCTCGGAATGTTGATGTGACAAGCCACAATCCAGTCCGAATTCGCTATAGGAACCATATACACGACTTCCGAAGTATTTCCCGTATCCCTTTCTTTTCTCCGAATCGACTCGTAGAGGTCATTGCTGGACATGATTTCCTCCAAATTGGAAACCATAGATTCCGCCGGGGTTTTGTTACCTACTTGGGTGATATCGGGATAGCAGATGAATTCACCGGACCAATCGAAAACCGAAAGGAATGCATTTTGCCGTTCGGTCCCTTGTATGGCTGTTTGCATACTAGCAATTACGATCTCTTTGGGGATGTTGTTTTCCAGAGCACTGCTGCTTAACATGGCTACCTGACGTGCTTCCCGAATGCTCGATTCTATCTCACTCTCCAAGAAAGCCACCGAACTGGATCGTAAAAAATAAGGAGTAGCCAATAGCGCCATAACTATAAAAAAAGCAGACAGGCCTATAGAAGTATAAAGATAAAACCTAAAGTTCATGGTGGTGGGGGTGTTTGTAGTATGGCTAAATTATAGGAGAGGCCCTAAAAGGGAAAGATTTTCAGAATCCATAGTTCCGTTTTAAGGGCAGATATTCCTTTTCGCATAGTTTTCGGATTAATTTGAAATAGATTCAACCCTCGGTGTATAGTTTTGCATAATCTTTCGACTTATAGGTCGATTGCTACCTTCATCAGAACGATACCATGAAGTAATGAGGATAAAGAAAGTACGAAATAGCGTCATTGTGTTCTTGTGCATAGCATCTTGGATGTTGTTGGCTATAGTGTTTATCGCATGTATGAAGGAAAACTTACACATGCCCAAAAATAAAGCCGATGTTTTCGCAACAAGCAGTGAGTTTTTCGAAGACTTGGAAAGCAGTGAAAACGATGCAGAGTATGTGGATAAGACGATAGAGATAGAAGGAGAAATAAGCAAGATAAATTACAAGAACGAAAGGTATACGATTATGCTTCATGGTAATGGAAGTGATTCGTTTATTTTATGTGAAATGCAACAAGCGTTCAACCCAAAAATAAAAGAATACCTAACGGGCGAAACCATTACCGTTCGTGGGATTTACAAAGGAAAGTTAATGGATGCCATCTTTTTAAACTGTGCGATTATTGAAAAAAATGCTACGAATTAAAACCGTATTGTTCTTCTTGTTGGTTTCCTGTGTATCCCATGCCCAGGAAGCAGGGTCATTCTTTACGAGGCAGGGTACGGTAACTTTCTTTTCCTATACATCGGTAGAAAACATAAAGGCAGAAAACAACCAGGTACTTAGTATTATAGATCCTTCCAAAGGTGAAATCGCTGTAAGCATCCTAATGCGGGCATTTGTGTTCGAAAAAGCCCTTATGGAAGAACATTTTAATGAAAGCTATATCGAATCCGATTTATACCCCAAAGCCACATTTCAAGGAAACATCCAGGATTTCGATGCCTCAGGGGTAGGCTCCCAAACCAAAATGATTTCCGGAAACCTAACATTACACGGTATTACAAAAGCTATTAGCATAAAAACCAATATAAATAGGGTGAATGGAGTCTACACTTTTTCCGGGGAGTTGGAACTCTTGGTGAAGGATTTCAATATTCGGATTCCACCCATCCTTTCCCCAAATATTGCCAAGACCATCATGGTGAAGTTTAGTTTTGAATACGATGAAACCTATGAAAACTAAAAAGCGCATACTATTATTTGTCCTCCTTTTGGGTACTGCAATGTCTTATGCCCAGGATCTGTTGACCAAATTGGATTCCATCGAACAAGGGCAAGACCTGCCTACATTGGCTACGTTCAAGGCCACCCGTATTTCTATAGGCCACTCTGTAGAAACCCGAAAAAAAGGCGTATTGCAAATATCCAGCATGAACCGGTTTTGGAATGACACGGTCCGTTCCAGCCAATCCTTTGCGGCAGACAAATGGAATGCTCGTTTGGGGCTGGAATATGGTATATCCGATCGCATAACAGTTGGGGCTGCTTATGGTTCGGGGTATCAATCTATAGATGCGTTCTTTAAATACCGATGGCTTCGGCAACAGGATACAGGGAAAAAATTCCCCTTTAGTCTTACAGTGTTACAAGGTGCCGTGTATAGGAATAAGGCGACCGAGATACTCTTGGGCGACCTTGCTTTTGAAGACCGTCTCGGTTTCACCACCCAACTGCTTATTGCCAGAAAGTTTTCCCCGAACTTTTCCCTTCAGCTTTCCCCAACCTTTGTTCATAAAGCCGAAGACGGTTTATTATCTGGTGAAAGCGCAAGTCGATTGGCTTTAGGAATAGGAGGGCGTTATAAAGTGGGACCTCATGTATCCGTCGTGTCCGAATACTATTACGTACCCGATCCTATTACCGTGGTAGAAACCTACGGGGCATTTGCTTTAGGGGTAAATTGGGAAGTCTCCGATGTCATGCTTCAGTTTAAATTGACCAATGCCCGAAACTTTGTGGAAGACAAGTTCATTACTAAAACCGTGAATAATTTCAACTTCAGGGATGGCAACCTTCACTTTGGTTTTCATTTCACCTACGTGATCCATACACAGAAAAGGTAAATTTCCTTTACATCGATTTACGGTAAAAGTATTAGATTTATTCTTCTAAAAGAAGGGTATGGGGAGCTTTCCATTGATTATGCTATTCATAACAGTATAGATTCCACAGATGAAGGAACTTGAAAAATATAGATCTGAATTAATCGGCGAAAAACTGACTAAAGTTTTCCATACCGACCAAGGGGAAGGAATTGAACACCTAAACGGACTTGGGTATGCCTATTATTTCTCAACGGTATTCGAACTTGAGAACGGCAACAGATATCGATTTGGAAACGATTGGATCGATACATGGGATGAATCTGAAAAATTAAGTGAGGTTACTCACAAAAAATGGGGAATTAAGAAAAGCAAGAAGTTCAATAATTTTAGAATTTCAGACATAATCGTAGATAACCATGGTGAAATCTATATAAAACTTGAAAACGGGATAGTAATATACCATACAGTGTTTTATGGCGATCAGCTCTTTTTTGATAAATATTC
Organism: Flavobacteriaceae bacterium; assembly: GCA_028281065.1. Classification (GTDB taxonomy): domain Bacteria; phylum Bacteroidota; class Bacteroidia; order Flavobacteriales; family Flavobacteriaceae; genus Aureisphaera. Next base: position 18,008 of record JANQKN010000166.1, read on the forward strand.
TGACTTATTCGACTCCAATGGGAATCTGATAGATGAAGATGCCGTAACCAATAATGATTGTAAGGCAACTGTGGACGAAGATCAGTCTCAAAAATCACTAAATAAATCTAACTTTTGGTCAAAGCTGAAAAGTTTGTGGTCTTAAAACCCTATGAAGTACGTAACGATACTCATGCTCTTTGGATTTTGGTGTAGCGTCTATTCCCAGGATGTGTCTACCGATACGTATGAGTGTGATTGGTATGCTGAAATTTTAAACTCCACAGACCGTGCTTTTCGCCTACAGATGGCCAAAAAGAATTTCAGGGAACATACTAGTATTGATAAGGATGATCCTTGTAACATTTTATACCTACTTGCTGTTAATGAACAGTATTTTATGTTATCCAATGATACAGCAGTAGGGTTTTTCTATCCAGATGAAATGATAAATGCAATTAAACTGGAAGAATTGGATACTTTGGTCGCTTTTAATAAGAAAGAGATCGAAACACTTTACGGCCCAACCATTGGCGGAGTGATATTAATACAGTCATCAAGTGTTGAATACGAAAGGCGAATAGACAGTATTTGGTCTCAGAAAAAATAACGATTCTTGTTGCAACTAAGAAAATGAAAATAGAAAAAGCGCATAGAACAGACGCAAATGCACTAACCGAACTCACCATTCGATCAAAGGACTATTGGAATTACGGAGCGAAGCAAATCGAAGTGTGGAGGGAGGATTTAACGATCACCCCAGATTATATAGACGATAATCAAATATTCAAATTAATAGTTTCCAATAATTTGGTTGGATTCTATGCATTTCGATCTGAAGGTAAAAGTTTGGTTAAGTTGCATTTTCTTTTTGTGGAACCCGAATACATAGGTAAGGGATATGGAAAAGCTTTAATGGACGATTTCTTAGAACGTGTTAGAACGACAGGATATGAAAAAGCCACCCTCGATTCCGATCCCAACGCTGAAAAATTCTATGAATTATTAGGGTTTAAAACTGTTGGAAAAATGAAAACCAAAGTAGAAGGCAGGTTTTTGCCCATCATGGAAATGGAGTTAAAATCAACTCCACAGCAATATACATAGCGCATAGTCCTACACGTTCCTTCTTTCATCCCTAAGTACAGTGTTTTTAAATCATTCCTTTCGAAAGTACTATAAACACTAGTGTTTTCACGATTCCTTTTTAACCCCCATTTTTCCGTTTCACCAAGTTTTAATTGATATAAAGGTCTTTCGGGGCATTTATTTGCAGTGAATTATTAATTAAACTTTAAAAAAGTGAAAATGAAAAATTTACTCTCAATTAAATTGCGATCCACAGGTTGGACACTGCTCTTTCTCCTTTGCAGTGCCTCTCTGTTTTCACAGGCAAACCCAAAATTTACTTTTGTGGACCCTGTTTCCGACGAATTGGTATTGACAAATATTGGGGACATGGATGTAGATGTCGCCAATTACTGGCTATGCCTTGGCCCTGGTACCTATGTTCAGATTTCCAGCGTAGCTTCATCACCAACCTTATTAACCCCTGGAAACTCCATAGTGTTACCTTATAATATGGATGAGGTAAACGATGGTCTTAGTTTGTTTTCTACGAATGTCTTTGGATCATCAGATCCAGCCATCCTATTGGATTTTGTACAATGGGGTGCCGCCAATCAGCCTCGAGTAGCCCAAGCGGTTACTGCTGGGCGCTGGGACAGTGCGACTAACTTTGTTGCTGGAGGCCCCACGTACTTCACTGCTACAGGAGGTTCTGCTGCCGCTTGGGACTATTGCGATGTAGTAGCTGGCGAAATTACTTTGGACGATGGAAGCACTTCCACCAGCATTTGTGTAGATGGTAACGCAGACCCTCTTAATGTAAATGTAGCTCCAGGTGGTGTGGGAACCATTCCCGGTTGGATCATTACCGATGCCGCTACAGATCAGATATTGGCATTACCAGCAGGCCCTCCTTTCAATTTGGACGGAGCAGGAGTAGGAACCTGCGAAATCTGGTACATGCGTTATGAGCCAGGATTGCAAGGAAGGGTAGTAGGGAATAATTTAAGCGATCTAGTAGGTTGCTACGATCTTTCCGAACCTATCGAAGTAATCCGCGAAGAAGCTCATGGAGGAACCGTAGAGATAGACATTGCAGCCACAGGAAATCCTAATAACACAACTTCCATTACTCCCGATGGCTTGGAAGCTGTAATCTGTGTGGATGGACGTATGGATCCATTGGTAGTAATACACGACAACGATTCCCCCAACTTAACGTATCGCTACGTAGTAACCGATAACAGTGCCGATAATACCATTCTGGCATTCTTCAACACCAACAGTATCGACTTGGATGGCGCTGGTATTGGAACCTGCCGTATTTGGGGATGGTCGTATAGAGGATTGAATCAAGATGACTTTTTAGGACTTCCGTTGGCCGATTTGGATGGACAGGATTGTTCAGACATTTCAGACAATGCCATTGAGGTAATCCGTGAGGAAGCCGATGGAGGTTCTGTAGAAATAGATATAGCTGCTACTGGAAATCCCAACAACAGTACAGTTATAGCCGCCGATGGGATGTCTGCCCAGATTTGTGTCGATGGGCAGGCAGATCCGTTGGTAGTAATACACACCAACACTGCTCCTAACCTTACTTTTAGGTATGTGGTAACAGACGACAGCCCGGACAATACCGTCTTGGCGATCTTCAATACCAACTCCATCGACTTGGACGGGGCCGGAATAGGAACCTGTAGGATCTGGGGATGGTCTTATAGGGGTCTGGACGGGACTGCATTTATTGGCATGCCATTGCAAACCCTGGACGACGAAGACTGTTCCGATATTTCTGAAGAAGCGATAGACGTGGTACGTGAAGCGCCAGATGGCGGGACTGTTGAAATAGATATAGCTGCAACAGGAAACCCTAACAACACTACTTCCATTTCTGCCGATGGTTTGGAAGCTGTAATCTGTGTGGACGGACGTATGGATCCCTTGGTAGTGATTCACGACAACGATGCGCCAAACCTTACGTTTCGTTACGTAGTAACCGATAACAGTGTGGATAACACTATTCTTGCTTTCTTCAACACCAATAGTATCGACCTGGATGGAGCGGGCATAGGAACCTGCCGTATTTGGGGATGGTCTTATAGAGGATTGAACCAAGATGATTTCCTTGGATCGCCACTTGCTGATCTTCAAAATGCAGGTTGTTCAGATATTTCGGACAACGCGATTGAAGTAATCCGTGAAGAAGCCGACGGAGGAACCGTAGAGATCGATATGGATGCTACAGGGAACCCTAACAACACCACTTCCATCTCTGCCGATGGCTTGGAGGCCGTAATCTGTGTGGACGGACGTATGGATCCTTTGGTAGTGGTTCATGAAAATGATGCGCCTAACTTAAGCTTCCGTTATGTGGTAACAGATGATAGTCCAGAGCACACGATTCTTGCTATTTTCAACACAAGCAGTATCGACTTAGATGGTGCTGGCATAGGAACCTGTCGTATTTGGGGGTGGTCCTACAGAGGATTGGATCAGGATGCCTTTATTGGTCTTCCTTTAGCCAACTTACAAGCTGAGGATTGTTCGGATATTTCTGACAATGCTGTGGATGTAATCCGTGAAGAGGCAGACGGTGGAACCGTAGAGATTGACATCGATGCTACGGGTAACCCTAACAACACCACGTCCATCTCTGCCGATGGTTTGGAAGTTGTGATCTGTGTAGACGGACGTATGGATCCCTTGGTAGTGGTACACGAAAACGATGCGCCTAATCTAACTTTCCGTTATGTAGTAACGGACGATAGCCCAGACCATACCATCCTTGCTATTTTCAACACCAACAGTATCGACTTGGACGGTGCAGGCATAGGAACCTGTCGTATTTGGGGATGGTCCTACAGAGGATTGGATCAGGATGCTTTCATTGGAGAGCCGTTACAGGCATTGCAAGATGAAGACTGTTCCGATATTTCAGACAATGCTGTGGATGTAATCCGCGAAGAAGCCGATGGAGGTACAGTAGAAGTAGATATCGACGCTACAGGGAATCCTAATAACACCACGACCATTTCCGATGCAGGAACTTCCGTAACCATTTGTGTGGACGGTCGTATGGACCCATTGGT